>NZ_JBHVHV010000004.1:0-212257 GCF_042800035.1 Sutcliffiella sp. NPDC057660 | reverse complement strand
AGAGGATAGAAAAGCTCATCATAAGAGGAATGAAGGGCTTTTTGCCAAGGAAAGAGGATAGAAAAGCTCATCATAAGAGGAATGAAGGGCTTTTTACCAAAGGTAGCAGCCAGAAAAGCCCTTCATATCCCCAATGAGGTCCTCTTTCACCCATTCGACTCCACCAAATCCTGCTTAAATAGCCGTAAAAACATGAATATGTTCATCGTCAACGTATAGCAAGCCAGCACCACTAATCCAAGTACGGTATACTCTGTCATGTTAATGATCAGGCTCGCCATGGTACAAATGTAAAGAATGCCGAGCAGTCGCTGAATGGTAGCGTTTTTCACAAATGATGTAGCTTTTGCACCCAACTGGGAACCGAAAATGGCTCCGGCAATAAGAAGGAACCCGGTATCATAATGGATCGGGATGTTAATGGCATAGGTAATAAATCCAGCAGAGACAATTAAAATCACACTGGTCAGGCTGGTTGCGACAGCATTCCTCGAAGGAAGTCCCAGGAAACTGATCAGTAGCGGAACAATGATGAAGCCGCCTCCTACTCCTAGTGCAGTGGAGAGGAACCCTCCGATCAATCCGATAATCATCAAGTGGATAATGGACGCAGACCCGTGCTGACCATTGATTCCCTTAGTTGATTGTATTAACATCGTGAATGCGAAGTAGCTGAGCAGTACCAAATACATAGTAGGAATCACCATTTCGTCAAGTCCGGTGGAATCCAGCCACTCTACAAAAGGATAGGCAAGCTGAGTAGCCACAACCCCGCTTGTCCCAATAATCAAGGCCTGCTTCCACAAAATATTTTTCATTTTATAATGCGCGTAGACACCCGAAATGGATGTGCCAATGGTATATAGAAGGCTTGTCGAGATTGCCTCGATTGGACTGAACCCCATTAACATGAGTACTGGTGTCAGAACAAAGCCGCCCCCGATGCCGAAAAAACCGGATAGCATACTGATGGAAAACCCCATAAGGATGAATAATGCAAACTCCAAAAAAAAACACTCCCTAAAAAATCACAATAAGAAAAGTATAACATGTTACCTCCCTATTCTTTCCCAGAATCAGAAAAGAAGTTCATAAAAAAGCAATCCCTTTTCATCATATCAGTACCTTGTTCATACATTGTGTTAAGAGGAAAAGGGAGGTTGTAACATGAAAGCAGATGACGAAAAAGCGTTATTTCGGGCCATCGATGAGATTACCGAGATTGCAAAAGGCTTTGGCCTGGACTTTTACCCGATGCGTTATGAGATTTGCCCAGCCGATATCATCTATACTTTTGGGGCATATGGAATGCCAACTCGTTTTTCCCATTGGAGCTTCGGCAAACAGTTCCACAAAATGAAGCTTCACTATGACCTGGGGCTCAGTAAAATCTATGAGCTTGTAATCAACTCGAATCCTTGCTACGCCTTTTTGTTGGATACAAATTCCCTTATTCAAAATAAGCTGATTGTAGCGCATGTGCTTGCCCACTGTGATTTTTTCAAAAATAATTGCCGTTTTCAGAATACGAATCGGGACATGGTGGAGAGCATGGCAGCAACCGCCGAAAGGATCAAGCAATATGAACATGATCATGGAAAAGAAGAGGTGGAGAATTTCCTGAACGCAGTCCTTGCCATCCAGGAGCATATTGATCCATCGTTGGTACGCTCCAAGCTCGCCTGGAGCATGGATGATATGGAAGAAGAGGAAGAAGTGAAGAAAAAAACGAGTGCTTATGATGACTTATGGAACCTCGATTCGCGCAATAAGCCAAGAGAAGTTCCGAAAAAGAGGAAAAAGAAATTCCCGCCGCAGCCTGAAAAGGATATCCTACTTTTCATTGAGCATTACAGCAGCGAGCTCGAGGACTGGCAGCGTGATATCCTGACGATGATGCGCGAGGAGATGCTCTATTTCTGGCCGCAGATGGAAACAAAAATCATGAACGAAGGCTGGGCTTCCTACTGGCACCAACGCATCCTCCGCGAAATGGACCTCACAAGCGGCGAAGCCCTTGAATATGCCAAACTGAATGCAGGCGTCGTACAGCCATCCCGCACAAGCATCAATCCTTATTATCTCGGCATCAAAATCTTTGAAGACATTGAAGAACGCTACAACAATCCGACAGAAGAGATGATGCGGGACGGCATCAAGCCCGGATCCGGCCGTGAAAGAATGTTTGAAGTGCGGGAAGTGGAATCGGATATTTCGTTCCTCCGCAACTACCTGAACAAGGACCTCGTCATGCGGGAGGATATGTATCTTTTCCAGAAGCAGGGCAAGGACTATAAGATTGTTGACAAGGCATGGGAACAGGTGCGGGACCAACTGGTGAACATGAGGGTGAATGGGGGCTTTCCGTATATTACCGTCAATGACGGCGATTACCTGCGTGCAGGCGAGCTATATTTGAAGCACTGGTTTGAGGGGATTGAACTTGATCTCAAATATCTGGAAAAGGTGCTGCCATATATCCATCAGATTTGGGGAAGGCCCGTGCATATGGAGTCGGTAATTGAGACAAAGAATGTATTGTTTACTTATGATGGGAAGAGTGTGCATCGGAAATATATTTGAGCAAGGGGACAGGGGACTGTCCTTTTTTTTTGTTTTATTGTGTAAATTTTCAGTGATAAAAAATAGGAAAAACTATAAAATAAGAGTATTTTCAGTCTTAATCAGTTTTCTATTAAATCCGAGGAAAGAGATTTCATTCAATATTAATATCTGAAAACTGTAAAAAAACCTTAGATAGGTATTTTAACTGTTTGTTAAACATTTTTTTCTAACATCGTATTAAAAAGATAATTATCAGAATATTATTGACTTTTGTCTAATAGTAGATAAATATAATCAACAATGAACAGTTTTATTAATTTCAGTAATTAAAAATAAAAAAGGTGGGAGTGTTTTATATTAATGGTGAATCTAAGTTAACAAATAAACAAATGATTTTAACAATTTTATCATTAGCAATTCCAGCTGTTATTGATAACTTTTTTCAGACTATTCTAGGATTTGTTGACACCTATTTCGTTGCACAGATAGGTTTAGAGGAAGTCACAGCTGTGGGGATAGCTAATACTCTACTTGCAGTATATATTGCAATATTTATGTCTTTGGGTGTATCTGTAAATGTTTATGTAGCCAAATACATTGGTGCTGGAAATAAGGAGAAATCTAAAGTTATTGCCAGTCAATCAATTCTTCTTGCAGTAATTATAGGAATTATTTTCGGCTTTATAACCATGGCATTTGCCGAACCTTTATTAAAAATGATGGGACTTCAAGGCGATGTACTACAAAAGGGAGTCATTTATTTTAGAATTGTAGGAATACCCTCTCTTTTAATGTCTTTGATGTTCAGTATGAATAGTATATTAAGAGGTTTGAAAGATACAAAAAATCCAATGATTGTAAGTATAATTATTAACCTATTAAATATTTTACTTGATTATATTTTGATATTTGGTTTCTTTATTATTCCGGCATTTGGACTAGAAGGTGCTGCCTGGGCTACCGTCATTTCCAGGTTAATAGGAGTTGTTTTACTTGTAATTCTGCTAAAAAGGAAGCAATTTATTCATTTCAACACATTACTAAAATGGGATTTTTCTATACAGAAAATGTTGCTTCAATTAGCTACTCCTGCAATGGGGGAAAGGCTAGCAATGCGTCTTGGGCAGGTACTTTACTTTGGAATAATTGTGTATTTGGGGACACAATTATTTGCGGCCCATCAAATTGCTGGTAATATCGAGGTATTTTCATACATGATTGGTTACGGCTATGCAGCGGCTGCAACTACATTGGTTAGTGACTATCTGGGAGCACAAGAATACGAATATGCCAAGAGGGCAGGAAGGTATTGTGTGTATCTGGGGTTAGGATGCATGACTATATTTGGAGTCTTCCTGTTTTTCGGAGGAGAGTGGATTGGATCCTTTTTTACTACTGAGGCGGAGGCAATAAATAATATTGGAATAGCTTTAAAGGTAGATGCATTTATTCAACCTATATTAGCTATTGTTCTCATTATGACTGGGATCTATCAAGGTGCTGAAAATGCAAAGTCTCCCCTATATTTGACCTTGATTGGTACATGGGTGATTAGAACATTAGGAGTTTATTTGCTAGGAGTTTACTTCGGTTTGGGTATACTTGGGATTTGGGTGGCGATTGGCCTGGATAATGCGTTTAGAGCTTATTTTTTATATCGGGGATTTAATAATGGCCAGTGGCTAAACAAATTAAAAATCGAAGCAGAATCAAATAATCTGATCCAGAAACAAAGAAGAACCCTCTGAAGGTTCTTCTTTGTTTTTTATGACCTGGTATATAATTCAATGAAAATTCCCTTTTGATAGGGATGAATTCAAAAAGTTATAAGTTTATACAAAAAACAACACATTTCTAATAATTCAGTATTTACAAAATATTAAAAAAGATTTAGTATAAGTAAAAACAGACCTCAATATACTATAGCGGGGTATTGTATTTTTAAAAAAATGATAATGGGAGGAATGCTTAATGTCAAATGGTCAAAAGGTATTATTTCTTGGTGTTTATGGAATGGAAGTAGTGGAATGTGGAGGTGCATTAGCAAAAAATGTCGCTAGTGGTGGGGAGTCATATGCTACCATTATGCTTTGTAGAGAAACTAGTCAGCCTCAAGTCAGACAGGCAGCTGAAGAGTTAGGAGTTAATATTTCTTTCTTGAATTTTCAATATGGAACAGTAGATTTGAGTGTGGAATCTAAGTTGAAGCTCATAAAAGTAATCCGTGAAGTTAAACCGGATATCATTATTACTCAAGACCCTGAGCACTCATTCCATGACCTAGATCCTGATCGTCGTCCAGCAATGACCTTGTTACTAGAATCCATAGCACTATCAAGTCGCGATTTTGGTTTAGAAAATATGCCAGGTTTGGAACCACATCCTATTCCGACTATTTACTACATGACCCCTCACCATCCTAATACTGTCGTAGACATTTCTTCTGTTTGGGAGAAAAAAGAAAAGGCGATGAGTATGTTAGAAAGTCAGATGGAATTTAGTGGTATGCACTTTGAAGAAATGCTAGATCCGTCTGCTGCAGAGATTATAGCCCCTGGGTTTTCAAACCTCAGCAGTCATTACGAAAAGGGCCGTGCCATCCACAAGGCGTTAGATAAAGCAGTTCATGTGTATCACGGACTAGCTACTCATGGTCATTTCGCTTTAGCGGAAGCGTATAGAAGAGAAGGTAACTATCATTTGCAACAATTAATTAAATAATAAGGGGGAAAAAGTATGAAGAAGCCTCTGATTTTTCTAGCAGTGACATTATTAGCTGTAGTCTCTATCTTTACTCCGGCAGTTGCAGAAGCAGAAACTCAAACGCTGAAAGTTGGAATAACTAAGGATGAAAATGGACTGAATCCCTATACTTATGTAACCGGTTATCCAGGCCTGGACTTGGTAAACCTACTTTATGATAATTTATTTGTTCTAGATGAAGACAACCAACCTCAACCTTGGTTAGTGAAAGAATACAATGTCAGTGAAGATGGCTTAACTTATGAATTTGAGTTGCATGACAATGTTACCTGGCACGATGGAGAATCATTAACTGCCGAAGATGTGAAATTCACCATGGAATATTTTATTCAATATCCTAAGTCCCGATTCACAAACCCTCTTAAAAGCATTGCCTCTATTGATATATCAGACGATACAACTTTCTCACTCACATTATCAGAAGCCGATCCCAACTTCATGATCCAACCGCTCGGAGATCTGCCTATTCTACCTGAACACATTTGGAGCCAAGTAAGTAATCCGGATGAAGAAACGAATGCAATCGGAAGTGGTCCTTACATTTTGGAAGAGCATAAATCAGGACAATATTATAAAGTCAAAGCCCATAAAGATTATTTTCATGGAGAGCCTCCGATTGAAGAAATTATCTTTCCTATAATCGAAGATACAACTGCGATGCTAAATGCACTTCAAGCTGGTGAAATAGATGCTTTGTCTTCAAGTATTTCTCCTGAACTAGTTGAACAATTCGAATCGAATAGTTCTCTAAAAGTAGCTAGAGGTCCCGGATACAGCACTACACTTTTTCAGATTAATGCAGAAAAGTATCCGATGACAGAGTCCGCTTTCAGGCAAGCAATTAATTTTGCGGTGGATAAAAACAACCTTGTAGAAACATTATTGCTAGGGTATGGAGAGGTTGGGAGCCCAGGTTTTATTCATCCATCCTCACCATTTTATAACACTGAATTAGTAGCAACTCATAATCCTGAGAAAGCGAAACAACTTCTCGAAGATGCTGGTTTTAAAGATATTGATGGGGATGGATTCAGAGAAAATCCAAATGGAGATAAGATTGATTTAACAACCCTTGTTTATGCAAACAACCCGATCAGAATTCGTACAGCAGAGCTTGTTTCTGAAGCGATAAATGGAATAGGTATTAAGAATACGGTAAAAGCAATGGATGCTACAACGGTAGATTCCCTTATGTGGCCGGATTTTGATGTTACAAAAGGTCGGGATTTTGATATGGGGGTATGGGGTTGGTCAAATACTATGCAGCTATTCCCCGATCGAATGGTTGAGTTATTTCATTCCGATCCTACCATTGGATCTGTGAATATTGGTGCATATAAAAATGCAGAATTTGATACCTTGTCTGAGGAGCTTTCATCCACATTCGATGAAGATGAGAGAATGACGATAATTAAGGATATGCAGTCTTTAGTTGCGGATGATGCACCATTCATCACTCTATATTATCAGGAAATTGTTAATGCTTATAATCCATCTGTATACGATGGGTACGTTTTCCAAGTCGGGAAAGGGATTATAAACAAGCTTTCCTTTGTATCTGGTGAAAAATCAGAAATACAGACCACTGATAAGGAAGATGTTGCAACTGCCGACTCTACAAGTGAAGGTTCCACTGAAGGCGGGGCAAATAGTACCTTATTCATATTGGGAGGGATTATCCTCATGGTGATTATTGCTTTCTACTTCATTAAGAGAAAAGGAAAAAGTAAGCCGAAAGATGAATTTGATATATAAGTATCAAGAAGGTCTGATTTAATTCTTAAATCAGACCTTCTTGATAGAAAATTCAAAGCGGAGGTGTAAAGAATGGGAAAGTTTATAGCGGGAAAATTTGTGCAATATGCAATAGTCATTTTTCTAATGCTCACCCTCAATTTTCTTCTTCCCCGTTTGATGCCGGGTAATCCCTTAGTTTTCCTAGCTGGGGAAGATGTAGGTTTTATGTCGAGTAGTGAAAAAGAGGCAATTCTAGATGAGCATGGGTTAAATGATTCGATTTTTGTTCAATATGGTACATATATTAAAAATATTGCAACAGGAAACTTCGGGTTTTCCTATCAGCAAAAAAGACCTATTGCTGATCTCTTGATGGAAAGGTTACCTTGGACGCTTCTATTAACAGGATTGGGATTAGTTATCTCCACTATCATAGGTGTCATGTTCGGTGCCATATCCGCGTGGAAGCGTGGTACAAAGACAGATGCCAATCTTTTAACTGTGTTCATGTTCTTAAGTGCAATGCCATCTTTTTGGGTCGGGATGATACTTGTATCCATATTTTCAGCTCAACTTGGTTTATTTCCAGTGTTTGGGGCTGAAAGTGCATGGTCCAATTTAACTGGAATCGATAGATTTGTAGACATTTTGAAGCATTTAGCTCTACCATTAACTACTTTGGTATTAATCTCTGTAACTAGCACTTTTATGATTATGCGATATTCCATGTTAAATGTTCTAGGAGAAGATTATATTATGATGGCAAAAGCAAAAGGTGTAAAAGAGAAAGTCATAAAATATAAGCATGCGATGAGAAATGCTCTGCTACCGGTAGCAACAGTGTTCATGCTTAGTCTAGGTTTTATGCTTGGTGGTGCAACGGTTATAGAAACAGTATTTGCCTATCCTGGAGTAGGAAGATTGATGTTTGAATCTGTCCTGAGCAGGGATTATCCACTTATACAGGCTACTTTCCTAATCATTACCTTCAGTGTAGTCATTGCGAACATGTTGGCTGACCTGATTTATCCACTACTGGATCCGAAAGTGGGGAAAAATAATGGATAAGCAAAAAATGAGAAATTATTGGACGATACTTACATCAAATAATCTTGGAATGTTAGGGGGCGGAATTCTTTTTGTATTCCTTATTATTGCCTTACTTGCCCCTCTAATTGCACCCTATGATCCTAGTGTCAGAGTAGGCGGGCCGTTTATGAAACCGAATGGAAGTTTCCTGCTCGGAACGAATGATATCGGTCAAGACATCTTTAGTGAATTAATCTATGGTACAAGAGTTTCCTTACTAATTGGTATTGTTGCAGCTTTAATTTCTATTGTTATCGGTTGCTTGGTAGGAGTGATTGCAGGATATTATGGTGGAAGAGTAGATTCATTACTTATGAGATTTGTGGATTTAATATTGGTTATTCCTTTCTTGCCGCTTATGATTCTATTAGCAGCTTTTATAGGACCGAGTTTTTGGAATATAATCCTTGTAATCAGCTTGATTTCTTGGGCAAGTCCCGCACGTGTTATCCGCTCACAAGTATTATCACTGAAAACTAAAGGATATGTAGAAGCAGCCAAATCAATTGGCAGCAGTATTCGTGTCATCTTGACTAAGCACATTTTACCTGGTGTTATACCTATTGCCCTGTCACAATTCGTCTTGGCAGCAAGTCATTCTATTCTGATAGAAGCTTCATTGAGTTTTCTGGGACTGGGAGATCCTTTTACAAAGAGTTGGGGGACTATTTTATATTATGCTCAGGCAAGAGGAGCATTTTTAACTGATGCCTGGATCTGGTGGATTTTACCTCCGGGGTTATTAATTACTACACTTGTAATAGGTTTTGCATTTACGGGATATTCGCTGGAAGAGATTCTTAACCCCCGTTTAAGAAAGGAGCGTTAATACATGGGTACAGTACTTTCCGTTGAAAACCTTTCAACATACTTCAAAACCGAAAAAGGGATAGCAAAAGCGGTTGAGAACGTTTCTTTCACCGTAAAAGAGGGTGAAATGCTTGGGATTATCGGGGAATCAGGTTGTGGAAAAACGACTGTTGCACAATCTATCCTACGATTGATTGAATACCCTGGTAAAGTGGTGTCGGGGGATGTGCACTTGAATGGAAAGAATATCATGAAATTATCTGACTCACAGCTTTCTGATTTAAGATGGAAAGAATTATCTGTTATTCCTCAAAGTGCGATGAATGCACTGAATCCTGTTTACACTGTAGGGGATCAAATAATGGAGGCCATTCTCCTTCATGAAAAAGTAAGCAAAAAGGATGCAGAGTTAAGGGTAAAAAAGCTATTAGAGTTAGTGGGAATAAAGGGAGATCGCTGGAAAAGTTATCCCCATGAATTTAGTGGAGGTATGAAACAGAGGGTTGCCATTGCAATGGCACTTGCCTGTAACCCAAAGCTTGTCATATCAGATGAATCAACCACGGGTTTAGATGTATTAACACAAGCACAAGTAATTGCATTAATAAAAGATTTACAAAGGAAATTGAACCTTTCCGTCATACTAATTTCTCACGATTTACCGATGGTTACAGCCATTTGCGATAGAATTGTGATTATGTATGCAGGACGAATTGTTGAATGGGCATCTACAAAAGATATTTTGAAAGATGCAAGGCATCCGTATTCCTCTGCCCTATTGAAAGCAACTCCTGACTTGGCTGATCCGGACAGGGAAGTAATCTCGATTCCTGGGAGTGTTCCAAACCTAGTAAACCCGCCTAAGGGTTGCAGATTCGAAACAAGATGTGCATTCGCTATGGAACGCTGTAAAATAGAAAATCCAGTATTAAGAGAAGTGAAACCCGGCCATTTTACTGCGTGCTTTTTGGAGGAAGGGGAGGGAAACCATCATGGATAATACGGTATTATTCAGCATAAGGAACTTGGAGAAAACGTTTATTAAAAAAACTGGTCCGATTTTCAAGAGAGTAAGAAAAGAAGTTTATGCAGTGAATGACATTAATTTGGATATCAAACGAGGAGAAATATTAGGTATTATCGGTGAAAGCGGGTGCGGTAAAACAACAACCGCCAGAATGGTTATGAGACTAATGAAAGAAAGTGCCGGAAAGATTATGTTTGATGGAGATAATCTTTGTAATCTCAATGATGCCCAGACTAACAAAGTGAGAAAAAAAATGCAAATGATTTTTCAGGATCCATACGATACATTAAATCCTGGGATGAGAATCCTGGATATTCTAATGGAGCCATTAAACGCACATGAAAAGAAGATATCACATTCAGAAAAAGTAACAAAAGTAAAAGAAGCCATCGAATCCATTGAATTAAGACCGGCAGAAGATTTTATGTATCGATACCCCCATCAGCTGAGTGGAGGTCAAAGACAGCGTATCGCGATTGCTAGAGCAGTTATTCTTAATCCGATATTCATTGCTGCAGATGAGCCTACTTCAATGTTGGATGTATCGGTTAGAGCAGGAATTCTGAACTTGTTATTAGATTTACGAAAAAAGATGGGGTTAACAATGATGTTTATTACCCATGATTTAACCACAGCGAGTTATATGTGTGACCGGATTGCTGTAATGTATCAGGGGAAAATAGTGGAGATAGGTCCAACGAAAAAAATTATTCAATCCCCTACTCATCCTTACACAAAGGCATTAGTGTCTGTTGTAAAAGATTTAAATTATTTTATTGAACATAGAAATCAAATCATACTAGATGGAGAAGTGGATGCTACTCAAGAACTTAAAGGTTGTCCATTTGTTCATCGCTGTCCTCATCAAGAAACCAAATGTCATACCATGGTTCCTCAATTAGAATCCCTTGGAAAGGATCATGAAATCTCTTGTCATTGTCACGAGGAACTACTTGAGAAAACATCATAAGGGAAGTGAGGACGGTTAGTATGGAGGAGAAGAATATCAAGATTGCTGTAAATGGAGGAATTGGCTTTGGGGCAAAGTTAACTTCCCAGCAACTTATTACTATCGCAAATCGAATAGGTGATTTAGAACTTGAACTAACGACATTTCAACAATTATATTTGGAGATACCAGAATCACAAATAGATGAAGCTATTAAGGAATTTGAAGCGGTGGGTTTAAAATGCTATCCGGTTGGAAACGTAGTGAAAAGTCTCCGAACCTGCAATTTTTGTAAAGGGGAAATGGAAGAAGGAATGCCTGTTGCAAAGGAAATAAATAAACGAACAGCAGGCAAAGAAGTTCCTTTTACTGTTAAGATTGCCTACACAGGGTGCCCAGTAGGATGTGGTGAACCATTGATCAATGACATTGGTATCATGAAAGTTCGAGATAAATATAATCTTTATATAGGTGGTAGTTCGAAAGGTCATGACGCTAAGGCCGGAACGTTACTTTTTGAAAACTTAGATCCAGAAGAATTATATCAATATATCGATAGATTCTTAATGAAATATATTGAACTGGGGAAAAAGCGTGAAACTGTTTCAAAGTTTATCAAACGGGTTGGATTAGAAGAAATAAAGACAGTGATAAAATAGTCTAAATATTTGAAAAAAATTAGAAAATCATGTAACTTTGAAATGGTAAATAGCCTTTTAATTAATGTAAAAGGTGAGAATAAAGTTGAGAGGTGTGACAATATGTCATTGAATCCAGATACTTTGATTGAATTGGATTCTTGCTGTGCATTGGATGGTGATAGAAAGAGCCATCATTCAGATAAAGTTAAAAATAATCTAGTCACTAGATTAAACCGGATTGAAGGACAAATAAGAGGGATTAAAGGACTTATAGAGCGAGACAGCTATTGTGATGATGTCATTACTCAAATTTCTGCCACACAATCTGCTTTAAACAGTGTAGCAAAAATTCTATTAGAAGGTCACATGAGGTCCTGCGTCCTTGAAAGAATTCAACAAGGTGATACAGAAGTGCTAGATGAAGTATTGGTTACAATACAACGATTATTGAAAAAATAAGGAGATGTTCCATTTGGAGAAAGTAAATTTGCAGGTATATGGGATGTCATGTGGCCATTGTGTCAAAGCAATTGAAGGGGCTTTGGGAGAATTAAACGGTGTAAAAAATGTAAAAGTCGAACTTGATTCTGGAACAGTTTATATAGAATACCAATCAACTGAAATATCTTTAAATTTTATTAAAGATACAATTGATAATGAAGGTTATGAAGTAAAAGAATAAAAATAGAAATCGTGCCCTTATGAGCACGATTTTTTTTGGATATCTAAATACCCCTTACAGGTATAATGATATTTAATAATGTTTGAAATTAGCAAAGAGTTATGTGTGTATTAACCTAGGTATTTGTTTAAATACTTTTATGGAAACTCCATAATTTCTGCACAATATTGTTTAATTTCCAATTGCATGTCCCCCAATCCGTAGCATAAACATGTATTAGAGGAGGGGAATCTATGAATGGATTTTATTGGTATATATTTATTACATTGATAGTAGAAATAGGGGTAATCCTTATCTTGTCGAACAAGTTGAAACATAAACTACCATCAATGGCAGGTATGGTTTTATCAATGACTTACGCAATGACGATAAGCTTAATAGTCGGTATAGCTTTTGGTATTCTTTATCAAGGTGACTTATTAGCATCAACCCTAGTTTCTATCCTGACGGGAGTGATTGCAGGAGTACTTGTTGGTATTCGTTTGGGTCTACTGTCCTCAATAGAAGGGGCAATGTCAGGTTTAATGGGTGGAATGATGGGGGCAATGCTGGGAGAAATGGTTACGGTTAAGGATGCATCTTTCTTGTTGATTCTCTTATTAACGTTTAGTATTTGCTCGTTAATATTGTTTTTGGTGCTTTCCAAAGAAGATAGTTCTAATGACGTAATAGGAAGGTGGTGGTATATAAAGCCGCTAATTGTAGTGACAGGGATCGGTACATATATGGTTTTTGGTTTCAACTTGAGTCAAAATACCGGAGCCCCTCAAACAAGTCAACAGCATCAACACCATACTTCTGAAACCGCTGTAACAAAAGATATTCTTGTGAAAGCAGAAAACAATCGCTATAAACCATCTACTTTTACAGTAACAGTAGGGGAAGAAGTTACCCTTCAATTAGATAATATGGATGAAATTGAACATGATTTAGAGATAAAAGATATGCCATTAAGAAAGACAAGTAGCAGTATTCATAATCACAATGAATCCAAAGCATCATTACATCTTCATGCTCTTGCAATGACTAAAAATGAAGTCAATTTTACCCCCTTAGAAGAAGGGGAGTACGAATTTTATTGTACTATTCCTGGTCATAAGGAAGCAGGCATGAAAGGGAAGGTAATAGTTACGAAAAAATAAATGCCTGTCTCCTTAAAAACTCCCATATTGAATCAGTAATCGTGACGAAGAATGTACTTTTTACGTATGAAGGGGAGAGTTGCATTGGGAAATATATTTGAGCCACGGGGGACAGGGGACTGTCCCTCTTATTTTTCTGAAGTATTTCATCAGATTTTCATTGCAAATGGGAGTTAAGGTTGACAGCACAAATTACCTTCCCCTTTTTCAAGTGCTGACTTCAAGCTACTTAATACTCCTGTCCAAGCTCTAAGGTGCCACTCCAGAGCTTCCTGCCATTCCTCATCTTTGCCAAATCCTGTGTGATGAACAGTTACATTTGTAGAATCTTCTGATATTGATTCTAAATTAACTCTCACTGTTGTTAACTGATCATCTGCATTCATAATATCTTTAAATTGGTCAGGACCTTTCCATGTAAACTGCAGTTCTTTTCCATGTGTAAGGTTAAGGAGTTTACAACCTTTTGTGTTCATACCCGATTTGTTTCCTGGAATAAAGTAAAGTTCGTAAGCTCCTCCCTCCTTTGCTTCAATCACTGCCTCCGGGGCAAACCATTCCGCCACACGTTCAGAGATGGTCCAGGCATACCATACAAATTCTTTTGGAACATTAACGATTATTTCTTCTTTTACTGACATAGTATGGATACTTGTTTGCATCGACTTATACCTCCTAATGGAATATATTTCATTAAATATAGTAACATTTGTAAAAGATGAGTGTAAAGAATATTCTGATATAACATAAGGATTTCAAACTATTAATCAGTTTTCTTCATTCATTTACTAAACTGCACCATTTCTGCAAAACCTAAGGGTATAAATGCTGTATATGGTTTACAAAGAAAGGAGAATTATTTGATGTCTGATAAGCACTCTCATATGCACCACCATCACGAAAATAAAAAAGCAAATAAACATGAATTTGGTCAAGGTCACTCACAGCATGAACACACAAGCCATAATCACCATGATCATATGGTAGAGGATTTTAAACAGAGGTTCTGGATTTCGGTTATCATTACGATTCCAATTTTGGCTCTATCTCCAATGATTCAGATGTTTTTACAAGTGGATTGGCGTTTTCCCTATGATATGCTCATATTGTTTGGGCTCTCCACATTTATCTTTTTCTATGGAGGTTGGCCATTCCTATCAGGTTCCAAGAACGAGTTAAAGAACAAAAATCCTGGAATGATGACTCTGATTGCTCTGGCAATTGTGGTAGCATACGTTTACAGTTCATTTGCTGTCTTCGGTTTAGAAGGCAATAATTTTTTCTGGGAACTTGCTACTTTGATTGATATTATGCTTCTTGGACATTGGATTGAAATGCGGTCTGTAATGGGAGCATCCAGGGCACTGGAGGAGTTAGTAAAATTGATGCCATCTAACGCCCATCTTGTAAAGGGAGATGGGACAACTGAAGAGGTATCTATTGATAAACTGAAACATGGAGATAAAGTATTAGTTAAACCTGGTGAGAAGGTTCCGATTGATGGAAGCATTATCGAAGGTGAAACAACCATTGATGAATCAATGCTAACCGGTGAATCTGTACCTGTTAACAAAAAAAGTGGAGAAGAAGCAATCGGCGGGTCCATCAATGGAGAAGGATCTATCACTATCTCTGTTCAAAAAACTGGCGATGAAACGTACCTTTCCCAAGTTATCAATTTAGTGAAAGAGGCCCAAAGCTCCAAATCCAAAACACAAGACCTTTCTAACAGGGCTGCAAAATGGCTATTCTATGTTGCTTTGGTTGCTGGTTTCATTACGTTCTTTGGCTGGTTGATAGCAGGATATCCATTGTCATTTGCAATGGAGAGAATGGTTACTGTTATGGTTATCTCTTGTCCACATGCATTAGGATTAGCAGCTCCTTTAGTAATAGCGGTATCTACAGCTATTTCTGCCAAAAAAGGGTTGTTAATAAGAAATAGAACCAATTTTGAGGAAGCTAGAAAAGTAAATTCGGTTGTATTTGATAAAACTGGAACCTTAACAGAAGGGAAATTTGGTGTAACCGACTTAGAATTGGTTAGCTCTATGGAAGAAGAGGATTTCTTGAGATTGGCCGCAAGTGTGGAAGCTAAGTCGGAGCATCCTATTGCGAAGGGAATAGTCCAAGAAGCGAGAAATAGGAACTTAAAATATTATCCAGTCGAAAACTTTAAGTCTTTAACTGGTAGAGGTTTACAGGGTATTGTGAATGGAAAAGCCATCAAGGTGGTAAGCCCTGGCTACATGAAAGAAAAGAATTTAGCTTATAATGCGGATCAATATAACAAATGGGCTGAAGAAGGTAAGACAGTAGTTTTTGTTTTGATCGAAAACGATCTGGCGGGTTTGATTGCTTTGGCGGATATTGTAAGGGAAACAGCGAAAGAGGCTATCCGCGAGTTGAAAGAGATGGGTATAGAATCTATTATGCTAACAGGTGATAATCAAAAAGTTGCTGAGTATGTAGGTAACCAAATAGGCATAGATAAAATTTATGCGGAAGTTCTTCCCCATCAAAAATCGGAAAAGATAACGGAAATCAAACAGGCCAATAAGCGGGTGGCTATGACCGGAGATGGAGTTAATGATGCTCCTGCCTTGGCAAATGCGGATTTAGGAATAGCTATTGGCACTGGTACTGATGTAGCAATTGAAACTGCAGATGTAGTTTTGGTGAAAAGTAATCCTAAGGATGTAGTGAATGTCATCCATTTATCCAAGGCGACCTACAGGAAAATGGTTCAAAATTTATGGTGGGCAGCTGGCTATAATATCCTTGCCATTCCATTGGCAGCAGGTGTCCTTTATAATGCTGGCATAGTTCTGAGCCCCGCTGTGGGGGCAGTATTGATGTCTTTAAGTACCATTATTGTCGCCATTAATGCAAAATTATTGAAAGCTGAGTAAGACATGATATAATTCTAGAATAGATGACGGAACCTGAACGAGGGTACCGTCTTTTTTTCTGCACAAAAAATGCAAGGAAATGTAACCAGTATGAGAAGAATATGTAAACCAGCGGTCATCCACTAAGCTCAAGACAATGATAAAATAAGAAAGTATTCTACGAGTTTCGATAACAAATTCTGTTATTCGACACAGAATGGAATCGTATCCTCAATAAATTGCTATACATACATAGGAAGAGGAAATAATCATAACAGGAGTTTTCAAATGAATAAAAATAAGAGGTTTCTCGGATATTTTGTAGTTGCATTTTTATCAGTAAGTAATGTTTTTTTTCCTCACTCCACTTCAGCTGAAGAGATTGATAGTTTAAAGCAGAAAAAACAGGATGTTCAGCAAGAACGTCAGTCAATTGACAGAAGTATCGAGAATAATAATGAAAAAATTGATAATATCATAGCTCAACAAAATGACCTGACAGCCCAAATAAAAAAGTTGGACAAGGATATATCCAATACGGATAAAGAGATAAAATTCGTAAATGGTAATATAAAAAAAACGAATGAAAATATATCGAAGTTGACGAAAGACATAGAGGTACTGAAAGAAAAGCTGGAAAAAAGGGCAGCGTTGTTAGAAGATCGGGCTCGTGCCTTTCAAACAAACGGAGGATTTAATAACTATCTAGAAGTTATTTTGAATGCTGAAAACTTTGCTGACCTCATAAATCGATTTACAGCTGTAAGTACACTCGTACAAGCAGACCGCGATATAATTGACGAACAAAAGAAAGAACAGGATTCATTAAAACAGAAAGAACAAGAAGTTCGGGAAGAACTAGTAAACTTAGAAACTCAAAAGAAAGAATTAGATCAGTTTATTGCAAGTTTAGGTTCCCAAAAGGAACAAAAAAATGAACTTATCAACAGTCTTACCGCTCAACAGAAGGAACTGGAACAAATGCAGGTTGAGCTTGAGGAAAAGAGCAGTGAATTGTACGAGTTAGAGAAAGGTATTGAAGATAGTATTATAGCTGAGCAGGCGAGATTAGTGGAATTAGCAAGACAAAAAGAAATCGAAAGAAAAGCTGCAGAAGAACAAAGGCAAAAAGCAGCATCTACCAAACCACAGCATGCAAATGGATCGGCATCTACTCCTGTCAGTGAAGGTTCTTGGACTGCTCCTGCATATGGAGTATTTACTACTGAGTTCGGATATGATGTATTGAATGGTAAACCTCGTTACCATTATGGCATGGATATTGCTGCTGCAAGAGGAACGTCCATCGTAGCTGCTGCGGATGGTTATGTCACAAATGCTTCTTATAGCAGTTCATATGGAAATTGGGTCATAATCACGCATAGTATAAACGGACAAACATTCACAACAGTTTATGCCCATATGGATAGCCTTTCAGTCAGTCAAGGTCAATATGTAGAGAAAGGCCAATACTTAGGTGGAATGGGCAACACCGGTTATTCATTTGGGGACCACCTCCATTTTGAACTACATGAAGGGAATTGGAATAATGCAAAATCTAATGCGGTAAATCCAAGGAAATACATTTCTTTCTAACTTCCAATAGAATGGGTGAATAAGTTGAAGGCTCCACATGGAAACTTCAACTTATTTTAGTTAGAAAAAATGATAAGAATGTGCATTACTCCATATTTTCTGCAAACTTATTGGGTATATTAGTTGTATTAAATAATGAGGAGGATATAATCATGAAGTGGAAAAAGCTAATAATGTTTGGAGCACTTGCTGCTTTGCTTGTATTAGCAGCTTGCTCAAATAATGGTAATAATACAGCTTCAAACAAGAATGATGAGAATAACACGGAAGGTGAACACTCAGGTATGGATCATTCCGAAATGGATATGTCCGGCTCCGGTGAGGTCCCTGAAGGATTGGAGGAAGCAGAAAATCCTGCATTCCCAGTTGGAAGTACAGCGATTATTACAGAGGCTCACATGCCGGGTATGGAAGGTGCAGAAGCTACGATTGTTGGAGCATATGATACAACGGTATATACCATATCCTATGATCCAACCGATGGTGGAGAGAGAGTCGAAGATCATAAATGGATCATCCACGAAGAAATAGCGGATAGACAGGAAGAACCCTATGAAGCAGGTGCTGAGGTAAAAGTAGAAGCTGAACATATGGAAGGTATGGAGGGTGCCACTGCGGTTATTGATTCAGCTGAACAAACCACAGTCTATATGGTAGACTTCACTTTGAAAGACAGTGGAAAAGAAGTAACCAATCATAAGTGGGTAACGGAAAGCGAGTTATCATCAGAAGAATAAGCAATAAAAAATAGCTTGTAGCGGTATACTACAAGCTATTTTTTATGGAAAAAGTTATTTCCTGTACTCATTAAGATAAAAAATTTTTGCATAGCCACTTTTTCTTCTGAACCAAATTAGAAAAATGGCTAGGAGAATGATGAATAAGGAAAAAATCTGGGCTGTCCTTATTACCTCTCCAATCATAAGGCTATCTGTCCTTAAACCCTCAACAAAGAATCTTCCGAATGAGTACCAAATCAAGTAAGAGAGAAAAATTTCACCTCTTTTGATGGGGAGTCTTCTCAAGAATAACAAAACACCAAATCCAGCTAAATTCCAAAGTGATTCATACAAAAATGTGGGATGGTAGTAGGATCCCGCAATAAACATTTGATTAGTGATGAAATCAGGGAGATATAACCCCTCCAAAAAGGATCGTGAAACTTCAGTACCATGTGCTTCCTTGTTAATAAAGTTCCCCCACCTTCCAATTGCTTGACCTAAAATGATGCTAGGGGCGGCTATATCTGCTAACTGCCAAAAGGAAACACGCTTTTTTCGGGTGTATAAAAAAGCAACTATGACACCGCCAAGCAGAGCACCATGTATGGCGATACCACCTTCCCATATCGCAAAGATGTCTCCTGGATTATCAAAATAATAATTCAAATTGAATGCGACATAATACAATCTTGCACTTGCAATTGCGATAGGAATGGCCCAAATTAATAGATCTGAAAATATATCCTTGCTCAACCCTAAATTCTTTGCCTCTTGGGTTGCAAGGTACCAGCCTAGAAATACTCCAATCCCAATAATTATTCCGTACCAATAAATTGTAAATGGCCCCATTTCGAATGCTACTCTATCTATAGCCTGTAAAGAATTCATATCTGGAAGCTCCTATTCTATCTAGATTTACTATATTAAGTTTAGCGAAAACATGTCCAGAATTTGTGCATTATTTGCAACAGAAATTCAACGAATATTATCTTGACAGGAGACAAAAAATATCTGCTTCAAATTTTTTAAAAGCAGGATTATGTTGGGGAGGTGAAATGGAATCGTGAAAATGTTTTTATACATTATCCTCATTTTAATAACTGGTTTCATGGTAATGGATAGTCAATATAGGGAATCAGTGGATGAAAAGGATAAGTTAATATCTACTATTAACATACTTGAAAATCAGGAAGTAATAATACATGAGTGGACGATTTATTCGCGTGAGGAACTTAATGTAAATAATTTGGATGTAATCAAGGAAATGGAAGCGAAGTTAAAGAAAGATTACACAAAATTCGAATGGTCCACCGACATGGAACAGGATCATCATTATTTAATTGTTGGAACTAATATGAAGAGTGACATCGAAAGGGAAAGAATTACGGTTACGGCTTATAAGGAGGATCGTTCATTTCAAGTAGTACAGACTTACAGTTATACAAGAGGAGGATGGTCAGAAAAGGATTATAGGAAAGTCGTTAATGATATTGAATTGAAGAAAAATACATACTTTACAGTGAAGGGAAGTTTATTAGATGTTGATATCAACACGGATTTAAATGTAAAAGCAAATTTACTGTTGGAAAACCTATCTGCTAATAAAGTGGAAGGTCTTGAAGAAAAAAACCTTGTTTCGGTGTCAGCCTTTAACAAGGATTGGGCTTTCAGTTTACCTTCCACCAACAATAAGCGGTTTAATCTTCAAATGGCTTTACGGAGGGAACCGTCCAATTCAAAATTACAAATTACAATCGGAATTCCTATCATTACAGAAGAATACTAGGAGAACATATTAATTATTGCATCTAGTTTTCTGCCAGACATGCTAAAAAAAGCCTCTTTACTGGTGAAAGAGGCTTTGGGATCCATATGAGTTTGTGGTAATACTACTCTGGTTTATTATTCGCTTCTGGATCTGGATTGAAATCAGGTTTAAACCCCTCATATTTTACTTGGGTCACCATTCCAGCTGCGGCATGGTGCAAATCATGGCAGTGGAAGAGCCAGTTTCCTGGATTATCTGTTTTAAATGCAATTTCATATTCTTCACCGGGTTTTACATTGATGGTGTCTTTTATAATAGGAGATCCTTCTAATGGTTTTCCGTTTTTGCTTAGTACTTGGAAAAATTGGCCATGAAGGTGCATAGGATGGTCATCAGTGGATGAATTGTTAACCAATTTCACTTTGACATTGTCTCCTTCTTTTACTATGATATTCTCTGTTTCAGGAAAAGTTTTTCCGTTGATGGTATACACCATCTCCTTCTTTTCCATCTCGGTATCTAAATTCATCGTGTACTCCAGATCATACTGTTGGTTCACCTCAAAAAATCCACTTTTTGCTTCACCATAGTCATTAAAGTTAAACTCAGGTAGTTTTTCTTTTGGATTAGGCTTATCTTTGGATTCCGTATATCCTTCGTATTGTATTTTTGTTTTCATTCCTTCTGTTCCTGTCATTTCCCCATGGCATTCAAGGTACCAAACACCTGGATTATCAGCAATGAATTCAATATCGTACCTCTCACCAGGTGCAATAGACAATAATTGATTTTCTAGTTCTTGTGGAGCGTTCAGTTCCTGACCATCAATTGCTACTACTTTGAATTTATGCCCATGAAGGTGTATCTTAT
Organism: Sutcliffiella sp. NPDC057660; assembly: GCF_042800035.1. Taxonomy (NCBI): domain Bacteria; kingdom Bacillati; phylum Bacillota; class Bacilli; order Caryophanales; family Bacillaceae; genus Sutcliffiella; species Sutcliffiella sp. NPDC057660. The sequence continues at coordinate 191,005 of NZ_JBHVHV010000004.1, read as the reverse complement.
GTGACATGAATCCTATGTTAGCCAGCCGTATTCGAACTTTTTTCCCTTCTTTCACTTGTAACGGCTCAATCAAATCTCCACTTTTTCCGTTAATGGTGAAGATGTCGTAGTCGTCCATGTTATGACCCATGTCCTCCATGGACATTGAATTTTTACTGTCCTGATCTTCTTTTTCTTTATCATTCATTTTTCCGTGGTCCATGTCTTCCATATTACTCATGGAAGAGCCTTTAGGATCACTCATCCACTCGTCCAACATTAATGAATAATCCCTGTCATATGTCTTATTAGCAGGTTCTACAATGAAAGAACCGTATAGGCCTTTATCAAGCTGATTGACACCGTCCTGATGTGTATGGTACATGTATGTCCCGGTAACTGTGGCAGTAAATTCATAGGTAAAGGTCTCGCCAGGCTGAACAGCGTTTTGGGTCACACCTGGAATTCCATCCATTGCATTGGGGATAGGAAGGCCATGCCAATGAATGGAAACAGGATCTTTAAGTTCGTTTTTTAGATGAATAGTTATATCTTCGCCCTCCTGAACACGTATTTGAGAACCAGGAACTGAACCATTAAAGGTCCAGGCGTTTACCACTGTACTGTTATTTAATTGATGAGCTGCCTCTTTTGCTACCAGTGTTATTTCATTCTCAGAGATTACTTGAGTTACAGTGGTTTTTGTTTCTGAGAGTTTTTCTTCCTCTTGTTCAGTGGATGAATTACTCATATTCATTTTGCTATGATCCATATTACTCATGTCCGAACATGCTGCTAAAAATATCACCGTAAAAGATAGTAAAGCTATCAGCTTTAATTTCATTTTTACTCCTCCTTAAGTAGTTTCAAAGAGAATCCTATCAAAAATGATTGCAGAAATTATGGAATTACATTATAAGAAAAAGTAACAATTTGTGACAACCCATTAAAAGAGGTAAACAAGTTTTACTTGTTTACCTCTTTTCTGTTTCTCTTTCGAACGGTCCATACAAATCCTGCTATTTGAAATAAGTAAATCAAAACAATAATGGCTATAAAAGGGCCTTTCAGCCAGTTAGGATTCTCCGGTTTGTGAAAATACAAAAAATAAAGAGTATGCAGCAAAATTAAAAGATAAAGAGTGCTCGTTTTATTCTGTAAATAATTCCAGGCAGAGTTACCTAATACTTTGATGCTTAGATTGTTTGATGTAATCATTAATAGAAGGTAGTACAGCACCGCAATTATTCCGATTGCGTTAGCGAGTGCGAAACCAGGATGCAATATCCATTCTTGTCCAAATGGAGTGAAAATGTAAAACAATCGGGTGAAATCCCATTCCACCCATTCATCTAGAATGATAATCGTATGAATTAGGGCAAGTATTCCAGACCAAACACCTAACGATCTTCTCCATGCAACCATTGCCTTTAAGCTTGGAAGTATACGTACGATTGGCCCAATGATCATGACTAGTCCAAGCATAAATAAGGATACGTCGGCGAAAGCACGGTTCCATGCATGCAAAGGAGCCCATTCGTTTCTGCTTTGTACGAACAGATAACTTATCAGAAAGGAACAGAATCCGACAATGATATGCTTCCTTCCCCTATTCACCAGTTACGTTTCCTTCTTGAGCTATTAGCTTCCAGCTTGCTCCATTATCATTCGATTGATAAATGTCATTACTCAAGGACACGGCTGTTATTTCATTCCGATTCTCCGGATTGGTGGAAATAAACATGATGGGATTTTGGCTGGAGATCTCATCTGGTAGGGACAATGCGTCTGTTGTTTCATTGGTCAAATCATACTTTACTAATTTAGTTTCGTTATTTTCCAGGATAAAGTAAATCAGACTCTCCTCCTGATATTCTACTGTTGTCACAGGACTTGAACTAGTTAGCAATTTGAACTCATTTCCAAAGTTAGAAGAAATAAATAATCCTTTATTGGTGGAGATGGCAACATTTTCTGAAACAGTAGGATGTGTACTAATGTTACCAATCGAATTTGCAGAGAATCCTTTCATAGAACCTGTTTCCCATGTTTGACCTTCATCAACCGAATAATGGAGACCGATTTTCAGGGAGTTTTCTTGCTCATTAAACACATATAACGTATGACTTTTATATCCTGCTGCAAGATAGTGGAAATCGATTTCCCCGTAAAAAGCAATCTTTTCCATGGAATCACCCTGATCTTTACTTTTTATGAGACCCAAGGGATTCTTTAGGTCGGAACCTAGCTCAGGATGACCGCTTGAAAAAAATTGCTCATCTGTCGCTTGGAATCCCATATAATCATGATTATTTCTACTAGTCTTGTACCATTTACCTTCAGAGAAACGTAAAAGGCCATGATGGGTTGCTATAAATAATTCTTTCTTATCACCCAAGTAACCAATTCCGTGGATATGATTTATGGTTTCTTCCTTTGCTACTATAAAGTATTCTTCATTGTTATTCTGCCCTTTACTTGAGCAACCAACAATAAGAATGCTTATGAGTGACATCAGAATAAAAAGCTTCATCTTCTTCATTCCTGAACCTCCATTGGATTTATTTTGTTTCGAATTTATCATTCCACCTATACCCGATCCCCCAAATGGTCTTTAGATGCTTGTCCACATTAAAACCTGCCTGTCGGAGTTTTTCTCTAAGATTGCGAATGTGAGAGTCGACGGTACGGTTTTCGGTCTCAGATTTCAATTCCCAAATTGTAGAAAGTAGATGATCCCTTGAGAAGACCTTATCCGGATACTTTAAAAATAATTCAAGTAAGGAAAATTCTTTTGGTGTAACCGCAATAGGATGACCATTATATGATAGCTTGTAAGAGAAAGAGTCAAGTGATAAACCTTTAAATAGTAATGGCTTTTCCTTTATCTCCTCTTTAGCTGAGCGGCGAAGTACAGCTTCAATCCGAGCTACAAGCACCTCTTCATTAAATGGCTTGGAAATGTAATCGTCCGCACCATTTTTCAATCCTTTTATCATGTCGCTGTTATCGTTTCGGGCTGTCAGCATGATAATAGGAATTTTACTGAACTCCCTAATAGCAGCTAATGCCTCCCAACCGTCCATGACTGGCATCATGACGTCAAGAATAATGAGATCAACTTCATGATCTTCAAGAGAGCGAATTCCCTCCAAAGCAGTGGTCTTTTTGATACAGGAAAATCCGTGCGGGGTTAAATAGAGAGATAAGAGATCTAGCATTCTTTGTTCGTCATCTATCAGTAAGATTTGTTTCATCTATTCTGTGCCTCCTTTAATAGAATCGATACAGTTGTACCGACACCAATTTGACTATTCACCTTCAGTTCCCCATCATGGGCATCTACGATTTCTTTTACGATGGATAACCCTAGACCAACTCCACCTGTAAGCCGAGAGCGGGATTTTTCCACTCGAAATAAGCGATCAAATATATATGGGATTTGATCATCGGGGATTCCCTTGCCTTCGTCAGAAATGGAGAGTATGCAGATATTTTCCTTTTTGCTTAATTCAATGGTTGTGGTCCCTCTGTCTGAATACTTCAGAGCATTATCCAATATATTCTGTACTACTTGTTCAAATCGCAATGGATCTATATTCACGCAGCAGTTCTGTTTGCAGTTAAACTTAAGATCAATGCCGGAATTGGAGAATACGGGGTAAGTCTTCTCAAAAATAGTCTGTAAAAAATCCCCTAGTTGGATTTCTTCCTTTGCAATCGAAAAAGAATTTTGATCCATATTGGCTAATTCGAATAAATCCTCAAGTAGGGTTGATACTCGAATCGATTCTTCATGAATAATCTTCAGATATTCATTCCTTTGACTATCCGTTAAATTATGCTTTTGACCAATATCAGCATAACCTCTAATATAGGTGAGTGGAGTGCGTAGTTCATGGGAAATACTAGCCAGAAATTCCTTTCGCTCCTGTTGTAAGTAGTTTAGATTACTTGCCAATGTTTGGATGGAATTGGCTAATTCACCAATCTCATCCCTGGATTTCACAGGCAGTGTTACAGTGAAGTCTCCTTCATTAATTCTCTTTGTTGCTTCCTTCATGGATACTAACGGTTTGGTTAGTAGCTTCACTAAAATAAGGTTTGTAATCACCAGGAAAAATAAAATAATGATAACAGCAATCCCGAAATGGTGGTTTAAATTGGTAATCAAGCCTTTCATTTGGTGGGTGCTTTTTAGCATAAAGACGGTTCCATTTTCCCCACTGTTTGAACTGAATGGGGAAGCAGTGGCTAAATAGGATTGTGACTCCCAGTCTGCTTCAATAATCAAATCATCATTCGTAATTGGCAAAATAATGGATTTGATTTCGTCGGTGAGGGCAATTGAAGATTCGATAACATTTCCACTTTGGTCTGTTATCACCACTTCCGTATCGGTTTTCGATTCCATTAACACGATATGTTGAAGTGTATTGTTGGTAAAAGATTCTTCCAGAACATCCCGATGGCTATCTCCTCTTGCCAATAATGACTTCAATTCATTATCAACGAGGGATTGAACGACATTTTGGTGAAGGAAAAGCATGGAACCAGTTTCAATAATTAAAATACAAAAGAAGAACCAAAGTCCTAGCTTGGTTGAGAACTTCAAGTACATCACCTACTTTGTAATAGTTTTAGAATATCCGGAAAATATCGAGAATGTTTGCAGATTAACTGAAAGTAACAAAAAAATTGTCATTACTCACTAGATTGGATGTATGTATTATAGGGCGAGTCGTAGGAATAAACAAAATTAAAACACGCCAATAAGCGTTAACGGGTTCCTTTTTGGGAGGAAAATCTGAAATCACAAGGTATTTACACCAAGAATAACATAAAAATTAACACACTAATTAGCACTGCTTATAGCCGTATTTTTTTGCATAATAAAACCCAGTTCATCACAATGAACTGAGTTAATAAGTTATTCCTTTATCACTCCATTTAATTGAATAAGATTTTTATCTGAATAAAGAATAGTGAAAAAAATCCTATAAGAAATATCCAATACACCAAAGGTTTTGGAAGTTTTTTGAAAATAAGTTTTTTTATTCATCTTTAATCTTAGTATTTTTGTTGATAAACTTCCAGTAGAACGTCTCAATTGAGTTTTCATGCCAATTTAACTTGAAAAATTCATTTAGATTTAATTTCCCTTCCTGCTCCTTCTTCGACTTAGCTTCAAAATAGTCATCTATATGAGTTTTGATTTCAAATAATAATTCGTCTCTGTTTAAATCTAATAATTGTTCATATTCTTCTTTATATGGATGATATTCGCTTATTGATGGTCTGTTTTGCCATTTCATTTCCATCCCTCAGTTCTAAAATTTTGTATTTTTATGGGTTATACAAAACAAGTTTATTGTTTACTGAGACTTCAGAGACAATGCTTAGAGCAACTCCAATCTTTAAATTATTGTTAATTGAAAATATTCGCAGCATCATAATTGTGCTTATTAGAACTTTTATCGTAAAAAGTGCTTCCCGTTCATTATAACCAATTTTTATAATCGTAAGTTTCCCCCATAATGATGCGATTAGCACCGATTATAGAGGTGTTTTTTTCATGAAAAACTCAGTTCATTAATGAACTGAGTTAAAAGGTTATTCCATTAAAGCTCTCCAGATTCTTGAATAACTCATAGATGACTACCTGTTAAGCTTACTTTTTATTTTGATCTTCCGTTACCATTTTTTTACAAAGAGCATTTGGGTTATAATCGTTAGAACAATTATATCGAGGATGTGATATAGATGGAACAATTCGAAAGGAAAGTTACTAAGATAGGAAATAGATTAGGAATTACTATTCCAATTGAATTACTTAAACAAGTTGGTTTATCTCAGGGAGATGATGTCCAAGTTGAGGTTAAAGACGGTAAGGTTATTATTAGAAAAAAGGAACAGCTAGCCCTTCCTGAGGGTGTTGATGCAGAATTCATGGATATTTTAAATGATGTACTGAAAGAACATGACAAGGCATTTAAAGGTTTAGTGAACAGATAATGGATGAGATTGTCTATCTAACTACTAACCAAAATTATCGCTTTTAATACTGTTCAAATTAGATTATACTCTCCAGATGAGCCATTGGGAGTAAAGGACCCAACCTTACTTGATTCGACTATTAACCGACCAAGACAATCTGTATTTGGTAGTAAGACTTATCCAACCATTTACGAAAAAGCAGTTGCACTTTTTGAATTAATTGTCAAGAACCAATCTATTCATAATGCTAAAAAAAGCACTGCCTTAGCATCATTGATTATTTTCTAAAGATTAATCATCTTCGTTGGACTATGGGAATTGAACAAGAACAAGATTTTACCGTTGATCTACTTAATCATCTATATTCTTTTGAAGAAATTGTATCAGCAATTCAAGACAATACTAAAAATATAAATCCACCCTCTAATTTATGTTGAGGATGGATTTTTTCTGTACTAAGAAAAAAATGTTATTCAACTCTTGTTAGTTGAACAAGAAATAAGTGTTGAAGACTATTCCAAAATTTTTTAAGGTGCAGTTCGGAGAAATTCATCTATAAATTCCATAATTAGCCCATAATCAACAATCCAAAAAAAAAAAAATGGGGATAAACATTGCTTTAACAAAAAAATTAGCAGGCTAATTCTAAGCAAATTAGCCTGCTATTTCTAATGCAATTTACATTATGCAGTAATCATTCTTCTGCAAGCTTCTGCACATCGAAAACATGCATCCGCACACATTTGGCAATGTTCGTGGGTGTGCTTACTACATTCTTCTCCACAGGCTGCACATATTTCGGCACATAACCTGCAGATTTCTTCCTTGAATGGGCTGTCTGATTGAATAGCTTTCGCTGCAAGACTACAAGTATCTGCACATACGCGATCTAGTCGGATACAGGTAGCCATCATCTTCACGTCATCCTCATTTAAACAAGCATTAAAACAAAAATTACAGGCTTCCATACAGGCCAAGCAGGCGTCCAAACATTCTTGATATTCATTTTTAATTAACAATGGAAAAACTCCTTTCAAGATTTATTAAACATTAATGGTGTACCCAGCCAGCTAACTTCTTAATACTTAAAAATAAAAATCCTTATAATCTGCACAGTATAGTAAAACTACAGCATACATGACCCACCATTATTTGCATAAGTATGTCAGAGGGGAGGGGGAAGCGATGCATGTATTTTATTTGTATATTCTATTAACATTGATTATGGAGATAGTGATAATTCTAGTACTGTCAAGAATACTGAAGAAACAGTTGCCTTCCATGGGAATGGTTTTATCCATGACTTATCCAATGACCATAAGTTTAATAGTTGGATTGACATTTGGCGTGATGTACTAAGGTGACTTATTAAGTTCCACAATAATTGCTGTCAGTTAAAAACAATGGAAAGTAGTCATCATTATTTAACGGGAGCTTTGCATTTGCACGCTCTTGCAAATAGTCAAAATGAGATTCGTTTCACCCCTCTTGAAGCAGGAGATCTTGAATTTTAACGGTTCCAGGTCATAGGGAAGCTGTGATGGTAGGAAAGTAATTTTACAAATAAATGAATAAGTGACTTCCTTCATGAAATCTGCACATTTTTATCTTACAATTAAGATAAAAAATAGTATGAAATGGTGTGTGGTTTGATGTACGAAATGATGAATGGGATAACAAACTCCATAACAGTCCCACTTTCAAATGTTGCGAGTTCATTTAAAGAGGTTACACTTTTATATGCCTTTTTGTTAGGTATTGTGGGATCGATGGTTCCTTGCCAATTGACTGGGAATATTGGAGCACTAACCCTTTTCGGAAAAAAGTCGCTTGATAAACAAGTCGCTTGGTGGGATGTCATATTATTCACTTTAGGTAAAATTGTTGCCTTTACATCTCTTGGGCTTCTAATTTGGTTATTTGGTCGAGAAATTCAGTCTTCACTGACCCTTTATTTTCCATGGATACGGAAATTGACTGGACCGCTATTGATTGTGGTAGGGCTATTTTTATTAGGAAATTTAAAAATGAATTGGTACCTCCCTATAGTTAAAATTGCTGGTGAAAATATTAAGTCAAGAAAATGGGGATCTTTCTTGTTGGGCTTCAGTTTTTCCTTAGGATTTTGTCCGACCATGTTCGTCCTATTCTTTTTAAGCCTTATGCCGGTTGCATTAACAGAATCATATGGCATGGTTCTTCCTTCCGTATTTGCGATAGGAACTACGGTCCCAATATTCATATTTATGTTTCTGATATGGTTTTTCGAAGCTGGTGGCATGGTGATGAAGAAAGGAAAACGAGTGGGAAGTACTATCCAGAAAGTTGCAGGTGCCTTTTTAGTTGTTTTAGGGATATTGGATACTTTAACTTATTGGACCATTTAAAGATTGAGTTTATGGTCCAGTAGAAATATTTCATAAATCGTAATGATTACTTTTGGAAATACATCATTCAGAGGAGTAATGTCATGTATATGAGAATAAAATTTTTTATGATATTTCTTATCATTATCATTTTAATTAGTGGCTGTATTTCAGATCAATCAATAAATGAAGATAAGGAATACAAACAACTTACAATATTTACAACGATTTATCCATTAGAGTATTTTACAAAAAGAATTGGCGGCAGTGTGGTTTCCATTGAGAACATAGTACCTCCTGGCTCCGATGCACACTCCATTGATCTATCACCTAGTGAAATGGTGAAAGTGGCAAAAGGAGAAGCATTTATTTATTCAGGTACTGGTTTAGAAGGTTTTGCCCAGTCAATTATTGAATCTCTAGAGGGTGAACAGGTGATGATTGTTAATGCAACGGAAAATATTACGCTACTAGAAAGCTCCGTAAGAGATCAACATAGCGATGATGAAAATAACCATAAAAACGAAGAACGTGAACTGGACCCTCATTTTTGGCTAGACCCAATACGTTCAATGAAAGTAGCTGGCAATATCAAAAAATCACTTGTAGAGTTATATCCAGAAGAAAAAGAGGTTTTTGAGGCAAACTTTATTTCTTTGAAAAGGGATTTAGAAAAGCTGGATGCAGAATTCAATGAAATGATAAAAAGTGCCGAAAAAAAGAAATTTATTGTATCCCATTCAGCTTATGGATATTGGGAGGAAAGATATGGTCTAGAGCAAATTGGAATCAGTGGAATAACACCTAGTGATGAGCCTTCTCAACAACAGTTGATTGGAATCATTAACTTGATGGGAAAAGAAGGGCTTACGCATTTATTTTTCGAGGAAAATTTGAATAGTAAAGTTGCAAAAAATGTCCAAATTGAAACTGGATCAAGTCCACTATTCTTGCATAATTTAGAGTCGCTTTCTGAACAGAATCGTGATGCGAATGAAGATTATTTATCAATAATGAAAAGGAACCTAGACGCATTAAGTGAAGGTTTGAATTGAATCAAGCAAATTTTTTCTATCGCAGCATTGATTGTAATAATAAATAGTATAAGATTATTAAGGCAAAAATAAGGAAAGGGACTTCCTTCCTTATTTTTGTCTTAGTTATAAGATTGTTATATGAAAAGAGGAATTAGCTATGGAGGCAAATGAATTAAATGTTCTAAGGAATTTATTTTTTCTTGTGAGGGTTTCATTCCCATTTGCATCAAAACCTTGATATATCAACGTTTATTCAACTTTTTCAATCACTTTTTCTGTTAAGAAAAATATACCAAATTATCAAGTTATAATTGTCCACCTTCAAAACTCACATTTAAGTTTCAACAAGCTAAGGTATCAATTGATCATGCTATAAATATGGTAAGGAACAGAAATTGGGTGAATATATATTCGGAAACTTATATAGCTAAGTTTATTAAAGAGCGTTACAATATTAATCCTACTCAAGCTGATGCTGCTATTGACTATTTTTTAATTGGACAAGGGTACAGTAATAACATAAGTAATAAAGAATATCTTAATGGGATAATCCACTGTTTTATATGGGATGAGCAAAACAATGGATTAAAGAGAAAACTTCATGCTCCAAAGCAGGCTTTACTTCAACTTAAAGAAACATTCTCTAAAGACCGTGATGAACTTTATGGTGATTTTAAAAATAAATCAAAGGAAGTCCAGGATAAGTTTATTTCCTTTGAGAATGAAATACTGCAGTGGAAAAATGAAATAGTAGCTACAACTGAAAAGTTTGTAGAAGAGAAAGAAAGCGAATTAATAAGTGTTATTAATGAAAAAAACAAAGTATTATCTGATATGGAGACTTTATACAAAGAAAAGCTAAGATTAGAAGGTCCAGCTACTTATTGGGAAAGCTTATATGAGCATTATCAGCAGCGTGGGGATCAATGGAGAAAATGGGCGATTGGAACTTCAATACTTTTTTCAGCAATATTAATATGCTTACTATACTTTAATCCAATTGCACTTTTTCCAAATGGAGCATTTACAGTCAACTCATTAAAAGCAACAATTATTTTTGCAATTATCTCTTCTATTGCCATTTACTTGATCAGATTATTTGTTTTGCTCGCTACAAGTGCTTATCATTTGGCGAGAGATGCTAAAGAAAGATTTCAATTAACCTATGTGTATCTTTCACTTATTCAAGAAAAAGGTGTAAGTGAAGCTGATCGGACCATAATATTGCAGTCATTATTTAGTAGAGCGGATACTGGGCTATTAAAAGGAGATTCAGGTCCAACAATACCAGATGGAACATTGTCTCAATTGATAAAGAACATTCAAAAATAGGAATATCCTCTATGGTGAAATAAAATCCTTAGAAGAACGAAGGCTGGGCTTCCTACTGGCACCAACGCATTCTCCGTGAAATGGAACTCACAAGCGGGGAAGCCCTTGAATATGCCAAACTGAATGCTGGCGTCGTGCAGCCATCCCGAACAAGCATCAATCCTTATTATCTTGGTATCAAAATCTTTGAAGACATTGAAGAGCGTTACAACAATCCTACAGAAGAGATGAAGCGCGATGGCATCAAGCCTGGCTCCGGACGTGAAAGAATGTTTGAAGTGCGGGAAGTGGAATCCGACATTTCGTTCCTGCGCAATTACCTGAACAAAGACCTCGTCATGCGTGAGGATATGTACCTGTTCCAGAAGCAGGGCAAGGACTATAAGATTGTTGACAAGGCTTGGGAACAGGTGCGTGACCAGCTGGTAAACATGAGGGTGAATGGGGGATTCCCGTATATCACCGTCAATGACGGCGATTACCTCCGTGCAGGGGAGCTTTACCTCAAGCACTGGTTTGAGGGGATTGAATTGGATCTCAAATATCTGGAAAAGGTGCTGCCATATATTCATCAGATCTGGGGCAGACCGGTGCATATGGAGTCGGTGATCGAGACGAAGAATGTATTGTTTACCTATGATGGGAAGAGTGTGCATCGGAAATATATTTGAACGTGAAAACCCGGGGGTGTCCTCGGGTTTTTTGTATTTTTTAAAAAATTATCCCCTCCATCACATGCGATGGAGGGGATAATTAATAGCTCCTTACTTCGCCAACATCCTGGTTTCAATTTTCTTATTGAATAGCAGCGAATGCGCGTTGCTCACTTTGTTTTCCAGATATTCAAGGGAATAGTGGCCGGAAGGATCCGTGACATCGACCACAGCTCTGGATAGATTATCAATGACAAGATTCAAAAGCTCCACATTCCGCTCCTCTTGAGTTCTGTTCACTTCATCCATAATCTCCTGGGCCAGATACTGTACTTTCCTTAAACGCATCCCACTCGAATTCATAGACAAGTTACTCCTCCTTTTTACTTGTTTTTACAAAAGTATATGTTGCACATCAACATTCTTGCCAACAAAGTCAGCTAGTTAAAAATATATGCAAGGAAAAATAATAATTGACACTGATTATCATTATCGCATTTGGAGCCAAGAGGAGAATAAGCTGACTCTGGTTCGTGTTTTTTCACCATGAAAAAAAGCCGATTGTTATTCCGGCTCTTATTACATGTTGTTTTTATCGATATCAGAATTGCGATAAGAAGGGGAAACAACAAATTCATCATCTGTCATTACATAGTTATGTACCTTTTCCAAAGTCGTATCCAATTCAGGGGTTAAGGCTTTTAGCGAATAGGCGCAGACCGAAAGCAAGTGCTCCTTTAAAACGTAATCGTCTGCAATCGACTCGAATTTTCTAACCAGTTCCGCATCCGGATTGTTAGAGCACCATTCCACCTGGGCCCAAGTACGAATGGGCTGCTTTGCATTTTTCATTATGGACAGGTCCATTTGAAAGTGTGTAAGGATGGTCTTTGTATGAAAGTCTCCGTTTAAAAGGTAATAGTTGAAATTATTGACGATATGGACCATGGATACTTCCTCTGGCGTGCAGAGTTTTTCTAGTCTGGCTTTGATTTTTGGAATGTTCTTCATGCTGTCGATAACAAGAATCTGCTGTTTATTCTCCATGCCTGAACGAATAAAGCCCATTAGATGATCCAGGTAAACTTCCTCATCCTGAAAGCGATAATAAACATGCCCCTCCAATAGGTTTTGTAGGGCAGTGGTAGTATATAGGGCCATGACTCCCACCTCCATAGAGAAATGTATCTTTCAATTTATTATTAATGGAAATGTAAACTTCCGTTTCTAACAGTGGCATCCTAATTGTTTCATATTCTTATTACTTTCATTATAACACTTGAAAGAGGGAAATATATTATTTCCTCTCGATATGTAAGTATTAGATGATGATGTGGACATAAGAGCGGAAAGTCTGCGGATATAAAGTCTTTTCATATATGTGGGACACTGGACCTGTCCCTAAGTGATTTGATTGTTTTTGGAGGTTATTGAATGTTTTTGATTGATTTTTGAAAGGGCTTGCATTAAAATGAAGGTACTTACTTAAGTACTATAAAAAAGGTGATGTTTATGTTAACTCCAGAGAGACAGCAGAAAATTATAGATTTGGTATTACAGAATGAAATAGTGAAATTACAGGAATTAGTTGATATAACAGGGGCTTCGGAGTCGACCATCCGTCGCGATCTTAGCCAGCTGGAAGAGGAAAACAAATTAAAGCGCGTGCATGGCGGTGCAGCAAAGCTTCATCAAAAAGGTGAGGAACCAAGCATTCTGGAAAAATCCTCGATTAACCTGGATGCCAAAACGATCATTGCCGGTGCTGCGGCAGGGCTTGTAAAGGATGGAGATTGCATTTTTCTTGATGCAGGTACCACCACCTACCAAATGATTCCGTTCTTGGCGGGCAAAAGGATCATTGTTGTGACCAACGGTTTTGCCCATATCCAATCACTGATGGATAAAGGTATTTCCACATACATTGTTGGTGGTTTCATGAAAAATAAAACGGGGGCCATCATTGGAAGAAAGGCGACAGAAAGCTTGGAAGCCTACAATTTTGACAAAGCATTCATTGGTGCAAATGGCGTTCATCTAAAGAGCGGCTATACAACACCAGATCCGGAAGAGGCGGCTGTAAAGAGCCTTGCGATGAAGTTGGCACAGGCGGCTTATGTACTGGCAGATGAATCAAAAATCAATGAAGTGACCTTTTCAAAAGTCGGGGCATTAAAAGAAGCGGTTATTATCACCAATCACATGGATCCAGACTTGATTCCTGCATATGAAGAAAAAACGACAATTATGGTGGTGACCAACAAATGATTTATACCATAACTTTAAACCCTTCGATTGATTACGTGATGGAGGTTGCGGATTTCAAGGAAGGATCAGTCAATCGCGCCGAACACACCATGTATTACCCCGGCGGAAAAGGGATTAATGTCTCGAGGGTGCTGAAGCGGATGGGTGCTGATACAACAATACTTGGATTTACAGCAGGATTTACCGGCACTTTTATAAAAGAGAAATTAATAGAGGAGCAGGTCGCGGTAAAATTGATTGAGGTGGAGGGAACCTCGCGTATCAATGTGAAATTGAAGGCAGGGGCGGAAACAGAAATCAATGGAACAGGACCTATTGTTGATGAAGTAGCAGCAGACCGTCTTATCAGCCAATTGGATGCCTTGCAACCCACAGATTTCGTCGTGATAGCCGGGAGTGTTCCTGGAACGGTGCCACCTACGATCTATCAAACAATTGTAGAAAAGTGCAAAAAGCATGAAGCCAATGTGGTGATAGATACTGGTGGTGCATTGCTGAAGGATCTGCTCGTTGAACGGCCTTTTCTTATAAAGCCGAATCACCATGAATTGGGAGACCTTTTTGGGGTAACTATTCAGAAGAAGGAAGAAGTCGTGGAATATGCAAGAAAAATTTATGAACAAGGTGTGCAGAATATCATCGTTTCGATGGCAGGAGAAGGCGCCCTTCTTTATTCCAGCGAAGGGGTTTATATTGCTAAAGCTCCAAAAGGGAACGTGAAAAATTCGGTTGGAGCAGGGGATTCCCTGGTAGCAGGATTCCTTGCTGGCTACGAAAAATATGCCAATATCGAGGAAGCACTGAGATATGGAATTGCTTCAGGAAGCGCAACGGCATTTTCCCATGACCTTTGTAAGAAGGAAGAAGTGGAAAAACTATTAAAGCAAGTAGAGATAGATAAATTATAGAAAGGGGAGTTCATAATGAAAATTACTGATCTATTGACAAAAGAAACGATTTCCCTGCGACTGAAGGGAAGCTCCAAGGACAGTGTCATCCGTGAGTTGGTGGATACGCTAGACCAGGCAGGCAAGCTTTCGGATAAAAAGGGATATGAAGAAGCGATCCTGGCACGGGAAGCACAAAGTACAACAGGAATAGGGGAGGGCATTGCCATTCCCCATGCAAAAACAAAAGCGGTTAAAACTCCCGCAATTGCATTTGGTGTTTCGGATGCAGGAATCGACTATGAGTCCCTGGACGGCCAACCAAGTCATCTGTTCTTTATGATAGCTGCAAGTGAAGGTGCAAACAATGCCCATTTGGAAACACTATCACGTCTTTCTTCCATGCTGATGGATACCGATTTTCGTGCTGGGCTTTTGAGTGCTGCATCGAAAGAAGAGGTTATCAGTTTAATAGATAATAAAGAAAAAGAATTGTTCGAAGAGGAAGAAGTGGTGGAAATAGCCGAAACTAAAGGGATGATACTGGCTGTTACAGCGTGTCCAACAGGAATTGCCCACACGTATATGGCAGCTGACGCCTTAAAACAGAAGGCGAAAGAACTCGGATTGAACGTGAAGGTGGAAACAAACGGTTCCAGCGGAGTCAAAAACGAATTGACAAAGGAAGATATTGAATCTGCTGCGGGAATAATTGTGGCAGCTGATAAGCATGTCGACATGGAGCGGTTCCATGGAAAGAAAATCATCCAGGTTCCTGTTGCACAGGCAATCCGCAAGCCGGAAGAGCTGCTCACAAAAGCGAGCAGAGGGGAAGGAACAACTTATTCCGGAACTGGAAAAGCGGAGTCAGGTTCCGAGGAGAAGAAGGGGCGTTCCGGCTTCTACAAGCATCTGATGAACGGGGTTTCCAACATGCTTCCGTTTGTTGTGGGTGGAGGTATTTTGATTGCCATCTCCTTCATGTTCGGGATTGAAGCGGCTAACCCGGACGATCCGAGCTATCATTGGTTTGCTGAAGCACTGTCCACAATTGGCGGAGGGAACGCCTTTGGTTTGATGATTCCTGTATTGGCAGGTTTTATTGCGATGAGTATTGCTGACAGACCTGGTCTTGCTGCCGGTATGGTAGGGGGATTGATGGCTTCAACCGGTGGAGCAGGGTTCCTCGGTGGTATCATCGCGGGGTTCTTGGCAGGTTACATTATCATTGGTTTGAAAAAAGCATTGAATGTCCTTCCTTCTTCGTTGGAAGGAATCAAACCGGTGCTGTTGTATCCTTTATTCGGGATTTTCTTTACCGGAATGATCATGCTTCAGGTTGTTGCTCCGTTAAAAGCTTTCAATGAAGGTCTGACAACATGGTTAGGCGGATTGGGCTCAGGAAATCTAATCTTCCTTGGCCTGCTTTTGGGAGCAATGATGGCCATTGATATGGGTGGTCCTATCAATAAAGCGGCATTCACATTCGGTATTGCGATGATTGACGCAGGTAACTATGCGCCGCATGCTGCGATCATGGCAGCGGGAATGGTACCGCCACTTGGATTGGCAATTTCGACCACCCTATTCAAAAATAAATTCAACAAGCAGGAACGTGAAGCGGGGAAAACGTGCTATGTAATGGGAGCGACCTTCATTACAGAAGGAGCAATCCCATTTGCTGCAGCTGACCCGATGAGGGTAATTCCTTCTGTTGTAGCTGGTTCAGCGATTGCTGGTGCATTGACGATGCTATTCGGTATAGGTTTGCCTGCCCCTCATGGAGGAGTTTTTGTCATCCCGATCATTACGGGGAGTATTCTACTTTACATTTTGGCTATATTAATTGGTGCATTTGTAACCGCTGTGATGGTTGGCTTATTGAAAAAGAAAGCAACCGTCTAATCAATGAAAGACCGTCCCGAACATATGGGACGGTCTTTTTCAATGGCCAATCTTAATCAACAGCGATGGTGTCGCTTTCCACCGTACCATCCCTTACTTTCAGTACAGTATGTTCTTCGTTTTTTGTGATGACGAAGAAGCCGTTCAGGAAGTCAGTGGATGCTTCTTTGTAAAAGACCCCATTGAGTGCATCCGGAAGGTTGGAGTCAAAGACAAGCTGGTAATCCTTCGATTTTTTCACAAGCTGCGCTTTTATGCCTCGATCATAGTCCACGCCTTGCACCACTGCTTCGCGTCCGACTTCCACAACATGAATGTCGATGCCCTCGACAATTTGGAAAATCTCATTAATAAGGGAGTTCTTCATCATCATTTCGAATTTGGATTGTACAGGCTGCCCTAAAATAATCTGGGTAATGCCCTTTCTATTGGATACATCTGCGACGATAGAAGAAACCTTTTTTCCGTTGGAAGATTCTACAAGCATAGTGGCTTGATACTTTACTGCGATGGTCTGAAAAAGTTGTTTGGTGCGAATATGATTCAGGTCCAATTCATCTTTTTCAACAGAGCATACATAGAGTACGTAGCAGTCCCCACCAAATGCATCAGCAAGGATCTTCCCTCTTTGAACCAATTTTTCAACGTTATTAGGATTGCTCACACAAACCAAAATGTTCTCCTTCATCCTTTCACCTCTCCAAGAATAAATATATTTATTTCTACCATTATACTAAAAATGGTAGAAAATGTTGAATAGTCAAAAATTTAAAAGGAATGATTGTGCTTCCCTTTCATAAAATGAGAAGAGTATAACATTTTGAAGGGAATGGAAGAGTTGAACAACTACTATTATCCTTATTACACAAGAGCCCCACAGGATGAGAGCCTGATCAATAACATTGCTAAAGCCATAAATGGGGAATACAGTGCTGTCCAGTGCTATGAACAGCTTGCTAAGCTGGCGCCTTCAGCCGAGGTCAGAGATCAGATTTTGGAAATCAGAAAAGATGAGATAAGGCATCTGAATACGTTCTCACAAATCTATCAATCTTTGACAGGCAAGCAGCCAACTCCACAAATCAGCGAGGAATGCCCGGATAACTTCAAGGAGGGAATACTAGCTGCATTCAAAGATGAACAAAAAGCCGTGGATTCCTATTTGGATATTGCAGATTCCACACAAAACCCCTATATAAGAAGAGTGTTTAAAAGGGCAGCTGCGGATGAACAGAATCATGCTGTCTGGTTTTTGTATTATATGATGGAAAACAGATGAAAGATGGACAGTCCCTGGGCTGTCCTATTTTTTTGTGCTAAGAAAATCTAAAACAGTTTGCATAAATAAAAGGATTATCTATATTTTAAACGAATTATAGGACAGAGTTGATTTTATCAAGCATACAATTGAGGTGCAGAGTACATTGAAGAAAAATGGAAATTTAATAGATGCATTCAAACAGACCAAATATCAAGTAGCAGGGCATGGTCCAAGGGACATTCAGGTATTGAAAGAAGCCTTGGACGATGTCGATGGACAGAAGGAAAGTGATATGTATGGAAAAGGGAAGATTATCGAAGATTTTCAAGAGAAGATGGCGACGTATTTAGGGAAAGAAAATGCAGTGTTCTTCCCGAGCGGAACCATGTCACAGCAGATTGCATTAAGGATATGGTGTGACACAATGAGAATAAACAAAGTTGCCTATCATCCACTAAGTCATTTGGAAATCCATGAAGAAGATGGGTTGAAGGAATTGCATAGGATACAGACTGTTCTTTTGGCAGATGCGGGCAGGTTGATTCAACTAGAAGATGTCATGTATATGGAAGAGGAAGTTGCTTGTTTGTTGCTCGAACTGCCTCAGCGTGAGATTGGCGGGCAGCTGCCGGATTATGAAACACTTGAATCAATCTCCGCATATTGCCGTGAAAAAGGGATTAAATTGCACTTGGACGGTGCTCGGATTTTTGAAATTCTCCCCTTTTATAAGAAAGCGGCAGCTGAGCTCTGCAGCCTTTTTGATAGCGTGTATGTTTCTTTTTACAAAGGAATAGGCGGAGTTGCAGGTGCGATTCTTGCAGGCGATACACCATTTATAGAAGAGTCGAAAATATGGAAGAGACGGTATGGCGGGGATTTGATAAGCCTCTCCCCTTATATAATAAGTGCTGACTACTATTTCAATAAAAGGCTTGGTAAAATGGGGCAGTATTATGAGGAAGCGCAAGAACTGGCTGGGCTTTATAACGGTTGCAAAGGAATAACGACAAAGCCGCTTGTACCTGTCTCTAATATGTTCCACGTCCATTTCCATATTCCAAAAGAGAAGCTTGAAACTATTTTAATATCCATTTATAAAGAGACCGGGATCGGTTTGACCAGCTATGTAAGGGAAACAAGTGAAGAAGCATGCCACTATGAGGTTAGCCTAGGGGATCGATATGCTGATGTTCCCAAAGAGGAATTGCATAAAGCGTTTCAAATGCTTGATGAGGGTTTGCGTAAAATAGGATATTAAAAAGCTCAAAGCAATTTGCTCTGAGCTTTTTTGAGTAAATTACAAAAGTGTCATCAAAGTCCCGCCAATCGCACCTGTCACCACGATGACCCATGGTGGAAGCTTCCAATATACAAGCATGAAAAACAGAATGGCAGCAAATGCAAAATCAATGGGAGCAAGGATGGAGCTCGTCCAGATAGGGAAGTAAAATGCTGATATCAGTATTCCGACAACAGCCGCATTTACCCCCATCAAGGCTGCCTTAACCTTCACATTGCGCCGGAGAGAATCCCAGAAAGGAAGCGTTCCTAAAATGAGCAGGAATGCCGGAAGAAAAATAGCAAATGTTGCTAAAAGTCCACCTCTCCATCCATCGATAACTGCTCCAATATATGCGGCAAATGTAAACAAGGGACCTGGTACTGCCTGAGCAGCCCCGTAACCAGCAAGGAATGCCTCTTCGCTGATCCACCCTGTTGGAACAAATTCTCTTTCCAATAATGGAAGGACCACATGGCCGCCACCAAATACAAGAGATCCGGAACGGTAAAAGCTGTCAAACATGGCGATCCAATTTAAGGAGGTAGCTTCTCTTAAAATAGGAAGCAGCACCAATAGACCGAAAAATAAGGCTAAACATACAACAGCGAAACTTTTGGAAATCGGGAATTTGATTTGATCGTTATCGCTCTCTGCGTGCTGTTTGAATAATAAAAATCCAATTAATGCAGAAACGAGGATGACAGCAACTTGAGAATAGGCTGTTTGCCATAATAGGGTTCCAACCAGTGCAAAAAGCGCAATGGCTTGTCGCTGGAGATCTGGAGTCAGGTTCTTCGCCATCCCCATGATCGCATGGGCAACGACTGCAACTGCGACGATCTTCAAACCGTGAATCCAGCCCGCACTGCCAATATCCATGGTATTCAGTACGAGTGCAAAGATGATCAGTGCCAATACCGAAGGCAAGGTGAAGCCGATAAAGGAAACAATGCCTCCAAGTACCCCGGCCCTCATTATGCCAATCCCTATTCCGACCTGGCTGCTTGCAGGTCCGGGCAGAAACTGACAGAGCGCCACCAGGTCTGCATAGCTTTTCTCATCCAGCCATTTTCTACGACGGATGTATTCAGTATGAAAATATCCTAAATGTGCAACCGGTCCGCCAAACGAGGTAAGCCCCAATCTTGTGGATACAATAAGTATTTCGAGTAGAGATTTTAATTTGTTCATGTTTCATCACCTTCTTTGATTTCTTTGAAAAGCTCATATGCTTTGTTTCTTGCTTCATGCAGAATGAGATTTCCTTTTTCGGTGGTGGTATAGTACTTTCTGATTTTACCTTCCACCTTTTGATCCTCTTTTACTAATAGCCCATCCGACTCCATTGTGTGAAGAATGGGATATAGGGTCCCGGCGCTGATGTTATAGCCATGTTCTCTTAGTTCCTCGAGCATCCATAATCCGAAAATGGGATGTTCTTTTGCATGATGAAGTATGTGAATCTGAATAAAACCAAGGAACAGCTTGCGCAGCACTTTCTCTTCCAAGTTTCCGCCTCCCACAGCATGTTGGACTCCGATATCGAACTTCGATATTGGAAATCGATAATTTGATATTAACATACGATTATTGCTTGCCCAACCTTTTGATAATAAAATTTACAAAAGCTTAACATTTTATCAAAAGTGGGCAAATATTTGACCTGGCAAACGATTTAAGCTATGATGAAACTAACATAAACAAATGAATTCATCCCAAAGGGGAGTAGCTATACAATAAAGTCGTCATTACGGGATTTTTGGTCCTCGGCTTTGTTGGCAACGTCAAGTTGTTTGCGAGACCTTTGTCAGTACTAGCATTCTGGCAAAGGTCTTTTCTATTCCAAGAGGCCTTCTACCAGAAAAATGGTAGAAGGCCTCTTTTCTTTATAGAAAAACTCTTATAAAGATTCGTGAAAAATCTTAAAACCCCGCTTAGCTGCTGATTGGAGCAATAGGCGAAGACTCCTCGAAAATGCGAGCATTTTCTTCGTGCGATGTATCGCTGCCGTAGTCTTCCTTGTCCTGCGGGAGGAAGCGGTAGGCTGGAGACCCCACAGGGCAAAGCCCGAGGAGGCTCCAACACCGCCCCTTGGGTCGCTGCGCCTAATGCGGAAATCAACAGCGGTATTCAAAGGGGCAATTGAGGAGAAGATCAAAGGGAGGGAAAAACGATGATTAAAAAGTTAGTGAAAGCACTGATCTTGAAAAAGGGTGCCAAAATTGCCAAACAGAAAGTATTGCCTGTTGTCATGAAAGAAGTAAAGAAAAGAATGAAGAAATAATATAATAGGAGTGAATGGACATGAAAAAATTATTAGTGATTGTTGCAATTATCTCATCGGTACTTCTCGGTGGCTGTTCTCTTTTGGAAGAGGTCAATAATTCGCTGGAATACGCGAACAAAGCAACGGAACATATCAATACGTGGCAAGACTTCGGTCAGGAGGCACCTCAGATGATCCAGGAAGCTGCTACAAATCCTGAGACTAAGCAAGAGTTGGAAGCGGAGCTAAATGCATTGCTTGAAGAAATTGACGAATTCAACCAGACAGAGCCACCAGCTATTGCCGCAGATCTGCACCAGCAAATAGTAGAAAAGAATGAAGCTTTAGAAGAAATCATCAACGATGCGATGGCAAACGGGGAGTTAGCTTTAGAGGAGCTGCAGAACTCTGAGTTGATCACGACAATCAATGAAATTACAAAGCTGATGAACTTGGTGGAGGACTTGGGGAACTAACCTTCATCCTCCAAAAAGCTTCTTAAGAGAGTGAGAGGTTTAGAATGAGACATAACACCGAGCTCCTGCAATCATATGATGCACTTACAAAAAGTGTCGTGTTTGTTCAAGGTAATCAAGGAATATCCTTGGTGGATTATAATAAAGTGGATTTAACTCCCATAGGTTCCGGGAGAAGCGCATATGTTTTTAAAATTAGAGAATCAAACAGGGTGCTTAAGGTTTTCTATCCGCCTTTTGAAGGCATAGCAGCGAAGGAAGCGGAAATTTATCAAAGCCTAAAAGGAATTTCCTTTTATCCAGCTCTTTATGATTATGGAGAAAACTATCTTGTCATTGATCATATAGAGGGTTTGACACTTTTTGAATGTCTGGTTCATGGCAAGAAAATGAATGAGCGCCATGTGGAGCTGATAGATGAAGCTCTCGGGATGGCAAGGGAAAGGGGATTGAACCCCTCGGATATCCATCTGCACAATATCATCATCACCCCGACGGATGAGGTGAAGCTGATAGATGTGGCTCGATTCAGACAGGAAAAGTTCTGTACACAATGGGAAGATATAAAAACTGTATTTTATAAGTACTATATTAAAAAGTATTTCCCGAAAAAATGGTCCGCTCGAATACTGTACTTTATTGCAGCTTTATACAAAAAGAAACTATTGACCAGATTCTATTAGACATCAAGCACTTCTCCAAACGAGAGGTGCTTCTTTTTTGTTTATCATAAAAATTTTCGACTTAAGTGCGATAAAATGGAGATGGATTCGTCTATATGGTAAGAAACTGCAAGATACGGGGGAAGAGGATGTCAGACAAACAAGTCATTTCCAAATGGTTTTATGAATATAACGATGATATTTATCAATATTTACATTTTCGATTAAATGCCAAACAGCATGACATAGAAGATTTTGTACAGGAAGTATTTATTCGGGCTTTAAAGGGGCTCTCTCATTTTAAGGGGAATTCGAGCCCGAAGACCTGGCTTTTTTCAATTGCAAGAAATGTAGCGATTGATGAAGTAAGGAAGCGGACAAGGGACAGATGGAAGTGGTTCCTATCCTTTGACGACGGCTACCAGGTGCCCTACAACACAGAGCAGACACCAGAAGAAATCCTTACTGACAAGGAGGAGCAGAGGGACTTAATCGTTGCTATCCGATCTCTTAAGGAGTCGTATAAGGATGTGTTGATCATGAGGAGTATAAAAGAGTTTTCAATACAGGAAACAGCAGAGGTGCTTGGTTGGAGTGAGAATAAGGTGCGTTCGACACACCATCGTGCCAAGGCAGCCTTGCAGCAGAAGCTAGGAGGAGATCACCTTGAATAGAAGAGAAGATCAATTGGATCAAAAACTCAGAGGAGTCTCGAAACCACGACTGTCCACAGAAAGAAAAGAACAAATCCATGACAAACTGATGAGCCATGATTTCCGTGATGAAAGAGGAAGCTGGTTGAAGAATTTGAAAGGAATAACTGCAGTTTCGGTATGTGCGATTGCAGTCATGATTTTGTCCTTCATTATTTTTACAGGCGAGGAAGGGGGAGCACCAAGGTCATCTCATCAAAATGAAAATTATATTAGCGAACTAAGTAAAATAAATTTGCACGATGAATTCTCATCCACGACCAACTATGTAGGAGACAATGGTGCTGTTACTAGTATGGCGTATTTATTGCCAGGAAATGATGCAGAAAGGACATTCGAGCTTCAGACAAAGGAAGAGCCCTATGAGATCAGGATTTTTTATTCGTTGGATGAAGAACATAAGGCTTTTTCAGAGGAAAATCTGCCAACAACACTACTCTACGATGCAACAGCATATTTCACCTTTTTTCATAACCTGGGGATCCTTACTATTCACTATGAGCCTGACGGTGTTAGGGGGGGAGAGGGGACTTTTACCATCACACGTGAACATATGGAAGATTTTTATGGTCAGGACCTTACAAATTTTAAGGAAGAAGAGGCCGTTTGGAAAAGTGAAGTGGTGGAAAAAGTGTTGAAGGATGAATCCAAGATTGTAAAGTTCTATGAAAGTATTGAAGCGTGGGAGCCAACTTATGATTTACTTCAGGAAGCTGTGGAAACAACCTATAGAAGAACGGGTTCCGATGCTGAAATTTTTGTAAAGCTTACAGCACCGTCTCTATCAAGTATGGTTTATTGGAGGAAGTATGAAGAGGATTTTCAATACATTCTAGCAAGATTTGAGGGAAGTGAAGGAACCTTTATGTATAATGAAGAACATATAGATAGCATGAGTGGAGGGTACCCTCTCTGGGCACAAGCAACTGATATTGACGGAATTCCAGTTATCTGGGGCACTATTCCATTTGACAGATTAAAAGTCCATCAGGTGGTGCTGGATTACGGAAGTGGAGTACAAGATATGGTGGAAGTAGTCAATCAAAGCTTTCTTATTGAAGCGGATAAACTGAAGCACTATGATCCAGAAATTGGATTGTATGACCAGGTTAAAGAGGTTTACGGGGTGAATGAAAATGGGGAGAGAGTGACCCCAGAGATAAATTGATGTTTGTATAAAGAGGTTTGGAGCATCGTCCAAACCTCTTTTATTTATCATTACTATTCACTCTGATTAACTTTAGGCAACATAAAACACATCACTGATGCAATTACACACAATAGAATGGAAAAAATGAATGTAATGTCATAGCCTCCATACAAATCAAAAAACACTCCAGGTAAGAACGATCCAAGTGCAGCTCCAACCTGATGACCAAAAAAGAGCAAGCCGATCATAAGGCCAATCATTCCTTTTTCTGCATAATCGGATGCAAGCTTCATGGTAGGAGCTACCGTAGCAAAGTCAACCACTCCAAAAGAAATGGAAAAGAAAATCAATAAGTGTGACTGCGTGATGAAATAGCCGAAAATGCTTGTTTCGTGGACAATTACGAGCAGGATTACAATGGTAAGAGCCCGTGCGCCGTATAAAAATCCCAGAATATATCGAGAATCCCATTTATCGGATAGGTAACCGGAAGCAATCGTCCCTGTAAAATTAAAAAGGGCAAGAACGCTGACGGCAGTCCCTGCGAATGCAGCAGAAAAACCGCAATACTGGGCAAATGGAACAAGATGTGTATCGATCAGTCCACTCGTTGTGACTCCACAGATAAAGAACGAGAAAAAGAGGAACAAAAAAGGCCGCTGCAACAAGAATGATTTTCGCTTGATTTGCAATTCACCGGCAAGGACGATTGGTTCCACCTTTTTTTCGTACCCGCCATAGGGTTGCTGTCCCATTTCTTCAGGGGTAGGTCTGAAAAGAAAAAGAAGTAGTGGAAGTAAGAGAAACAGTACCGTAAGACCTAATATAAGGATAGCAGTTTCCCAGCTGTATGCTTCTATAAGGAAAATGGAGAAAGGGACGACACTGAACTGCCCTGTTGCGGTTCCTGCTGACATGATTCCCATCGCGAGTCCCTTTTTCTTCGTAAACCATTTCGCAACTACAAGGGTACCTATCACATTGGAGGTCCCGCCAAATCCTATGGAGGCCACAATGCCATAAAGTATTATCAGGTGCCATGGCTTGCTTGCAAATGTAGTAAATAGCAAGGCTGCACCTACTGTCAGTACGCTAATTATCACAATCTTTTTCATGCCGATTTTATCTATAAGTCTACCGATAAACGGCTGAAGAACAGCAAAAACAAGATAGCTGATTAACGAAACCAATGTAATTTGTGTGCGGCTGCTTTGGAAGCTTTCTTCCCAAGGCTCGATAAAAGCCCCAAAAGAGAGGCGAATTCCTTGCACTAATAATAAAGTAATAAAGGTAATGGCTAAGATAATCCAGCCGTAATGAATGCCCTTCCTCACCAAACTTCTCCTTCCTGATATCCGATTCTATTTGATTGTATTATACAATAATATTAATCTTATTCTTTGTTTTACTTTTCCGATATTCAAACGTCCCTCCCATTAAATGTTGACTAATGGAGAGAGTATAATAGAATAAAAGAGTATGCAACCGTGAAGAAGGGGTGATTATAGTGAAAATATGGAATATGCTTCTAGTGATTTTATTGTTGGCTGGTTTTCAAGTGGCTCCGATGGAGGAACAAATGGATTCTGCTAAGGGCCCATTCTTATCCTCCTATAAGATGGACAAGGATGTGCAAGTCACGAAAAACCTGACGAGAACATCTGTACATGGAAAGCTGACAAACAAAGACAAATTCGAGGATATGCATGCTCTGACATCATTTCAAGCATTTCAAAAACAACCATTAGCCATTCAAGCATATAGAAGGTCTGAATTTTTTCGTGATGCCTGTATCAATCTGCTTCCATCCTTGTATCAATCAAATTACCTCATATGAACTCCCCTTAGGTATAACCTCTGAAATATACCTTTCTTTCGTATGCCTTACTACATTCAAAGCAAATTTATAGCTATCTTATTTGATAATAGAATAGGTGATGACCATAAACATAAAAGTTCCATTACAGTTGGGTATGGTGCTCTTTTTTGGTTTTCTGTCTTTCCATTTCTCTGCAACAGGAACGTTTACATGGTCGATCATTAGTAATGGAAGTGCTCCTTTCGGTGTTGTTATTATTGGAGGAGATGCTTGCATGAATGCCACGTAAACAAGTTTCCCTCATAAAAATCAGTTAAAAAACGCAAAATAATACACTGGAATAGAACTTTCCAAAAGTAAGATTGATCGGAAGTTTTGAAAGGAGTAAGAACATGCTTAATTCATCTTTTAATATTGATTATTTCATTTTACTGAGTGCCATACTCCTGATAGTTGGGGTAATCACCACTAAATTCTCTACTCGAATGGGGGTTCCTGCACTTATTCTGTTTATCCTTGTAGGAATGATCACCGGGAGTGATGGTCTTGGCATCATATCCTTTGATAACGCCAAAATGGCACAGCTTATTGGTGTTTTCGCACTCATTATCATTTTGTTTGAAGGGGGATTACAGACTAAGTGGGCAACGGTAAAAGCGGTAACGAAGCCATCTCTTTCCCTTGCTACATTAGGTGTTATTCTCACGACAGGAGCTGTTGCAGTTGCTGCTAAACTGATTCTGGATGTTTCATGGCTGGAAGGTTTTCTATTCGGGGCGATTGTAGGCTCTACCGATGCTGCCGCAGTATTTGCTGTATTGAAGGGCCAGAATATCAAAGCAAGGCTTGGTGCAACACTAGAAGCGGAATCCGGCTCCAATGATCCGATGGCCATGTTCCTGACCATTTCAGTAATCGAGCTGATACTTGTCGATGAGGCTTCCTATCTTCCTTTAATCGGGACCTTCTTTTGGCAAATGGGAATTGGCCTTGTTATCGGACTTGCGCTTGGTAAATTAGCGGTTTTCGCCATCAACCGCATCAATCTGGATTCGAGTGGCCTGTATCCGGTGTTCGCCTTGGCCTTTGCTTTATTGACCTATAGTGCAACAGCATTAGTGGGCGCGAGTGGACTCCTTGCCGTATATATTGCAGCACTGTTGGTCGGGAACTCAGATCTGACGTATCGTCAGTCCATTTTCAGATTCAATGAAGGCTTTGCCTGGATGGCTCAAATCATGATGTTTACGATACTGGGACTTCTTGTATTCCCAACGCAGTTATTTACTTTTGATATTATTTGGAAGGGGTTATTGCTTTCAATCATCCTGATTTTGGTGGCTCGTCCCCTTGCTGTTTTCCTATCCACGATAAATATGGGATACACCCTAAAAGAGACTGTGTTCCTTTCCTGGGCAGGATTAAGAGGAGCGGTTCCAATCGTGTTAGCGACCTTTCCAATGATTGCGGGACTTGAGAACAGCCAGCTCTTCTTTAATGTAGTCTTTTTCGTCGTGCTGACCTCCTGCTTGATTCAAGGCTCCACGATTTCCATTTTAGCGGAAAAACTTGGCTTGACAGGCCCGAAAAAGTCAGAAGCTCCACATACGCTCGAACTGGTATCGATAGGAAAAGCCAATGCGGAAATCATCGAATATGAAGTAAGCAAAGCGACACCCATTGTCGGAAAGACATTAAATGAAATTGAATTCCCTAAAGATGTTCTGATCAATGCCATTATCCGTTCCAGTGATCTGGTTACGCCTCAGGGCAGCACTGTAATCATCGAAGGGGATATCCTTTATATTCTTGTTGCGAAGCAGAGCAAAAGGGAGCTTAAAAACATGCTGAATAACGGGAGTGTGCTGGAGATTTCCTAAAAGGTCAAAAAGGAGTGTGGAGGTGGTCATTTGACATCTCCCTCGCATTTTAATATTATTAACTTAATAGTTTAAGAGTGAAACTATTACTCTGCAATAGAGTTTATAATACTCCAAAGGGGAGTAGCTAACAGTTATGTCGTCAATCCGTGATGTACCATCATCACCGGCCTAACTGGCAACATTCTTGTTGTTTGCGAGACCTTTGCCTATTCGGTAAAGGTTATATAGATGGAAAACCTTTACTATTAAGCTTGGTAAAGGTTTTTTTATGTATATAGGAGGGAAGCACCATATAAAATGTAAAAAGTAATTTATTCATTGGAAAGTAAAAATTAAAATTTCACGGAGGTGAATCCCTCAAAATAGAGGGAACCAATTGGACAGTATAACGATTATAAACTTGCTTTTAGTAGCTTTGTTAATTGCACTAACAGCATTCTTCGTAGGATCTGAGTTTGCAGTAGTTAAAGTACGTATGTCTCGAATCGATCAATTGATAGCAGAAGGAAACAAAAAAGCGGTTAGGGCAAAAAAATTGATTCATGACCTGGATTACTATTTATCAGCCTGTCAACTGGGTATTACCGTAACAGCATTAGGTCTAGGTATGTTAGGTAAGCCGACAGTAGAAGCCCTTATTTATCCTTTCCTTGAAAGTATGGGAGTATCACCTTCTATGATTAGTGTTATATCATACGCGGTAGCCTACTCACTTGTAACATTCTTACACGTAGTAGTAGGGGAACTTGCTCCTAAGACTTTGGCTATCCAATATGCCGAGAAAATGACACTGCTATTCGCTTCACCACTATATTGGTTTGGTAAGCTGATGTATCCATTTATTTGGACTTTAAATGGTTCAGCGCGTATCCTTCTTCGTATTTTTGGTGTACAGCCTGCAAATCATGAACAAGCTCACTCAGAGGAAGAATTGAGAATTATTATGGCGCAAAGCTTTGAAAGCGGAGAGATTAATCAGACAGAACTTTCCTATATGGAAAATATTTTTACATTTGATGAAAGAGTTGCAAAGGACATTATGGTCCCTCGTGTTCAGATAATCACTTTATCACAAGCGTTTACCCGTGAAGAGATTATCGCCATACTTGATGAGCACCAATATACCCGCTACCCTGTTACTGATGATGGCGATAAGGATAGTATCATTGGATTTGTGAACGTTAAAGAAATGCTTACAAGCATTGCTGCAGGTCGTGAAGGCCAGTTAAAAGATTTCCTTCATGAACTTCCTCTTATTCACGAGTACACTTCTTTGCAGGATGCATTATTAAAGATGCAAGAAGAGCAGGTTCATATCGCTCTTGTTATTGATGAGTATGGGGGTACAGCTGGTATCCTTACAATGGAAGATATTCTTGAAGAAATCGTTGGGGAAATCCGCGATGAGTTTGATGCAGATGAAGTCCCTGAAATTGACCAGCATGGTGAAGGTCTATATCATATCAACGGACGTGTGTTGCTTTCGGAAATCGAAAATGAATTTGATATTATATTCGAAGAGAGCGACGATATTGATACAATCGGCGGTTGGATTCAAGTACAATTGCAGAATGCCGAAGAGGAGAATGTTGTTACCTTCGAGCATGATAACAACACCTGGACAATTCTTGAGATGGAAAATCACCAGGTAAAGCAGGTAGCCTTGCAGCTAGGAGCTTTATCTGAAAATAGATGATGTTAAGGAAAAAGCCCCGTTTTCATGGAAACGGGGCTTTTTTTGTAAATAGGTACGTTATGGAAAGTTGTGAAGTATGTCGGAATATGCGATTTATCGATATCCACCATGTTTTCGTGGATATTCTGACATTTTCATTGATATATTTTTTTTCGTTGATATCGCCAACGGATTCGTGGATATATTGAAATTTTCGTTGATATCCACAAAGAAAAAGACCCAAATGAGCATGATATCAAAAAATGGGTAAAAAATCATAAGTTTTCTGAAAAAAATACCAAAAACACCTTTCGGAATGATGGTATTTATTTTACAATAAAGTATATACTATCCATTACAATGATGGAGGTGAACAGTATGGAAAATAAGCCTAATCACTTTGATGGCAGCGTTCAAGCGGTTAACGGGAATCAAAATCCTTTATTGGAAAATGAAACGTTGATCGTAACGGATGAAATGAGAAAGAATATTGCAGCTAATCCGTTTGTACTACATAATGAGGAATAATTGGTAAGGATTTGTCTTTTGGGCAAGTCTTTTTTTTATGGTGAATCATATTACTTGCATAATGAAGATATATTTAATATTATTATCTCGAATTAAAAATAAATTTATTCAAGATAGTGGTTATATTTTGCATTTAAAGGCAAACTAAACTGTCTAAATTTATTACATGGAAGGGATAGATTTAAAATGGCAAAAGTTTTATACATCACGGCACATCCGCATGATGATACACAATCCTACAGTATGGCGGTAGGAAAGGCTTTTATTGATACGTACAAGCAAGCAAACCAGAATGATGAAGTAATTCACCTTGACCTATATCGAGAGAATATACCTCAAATTGATGTTGACGTGTTCAGTGGTTGGGGAAAGCTCCAATCCGGAAAAGGATTTGAAGAGCTGTCTCAGGACGAAAAGGCAAAAGTCAGCCGTTTAAATGAATTGTCCGAGCAATTTATTTCAGCCGACAAGTATGTATTTGTCACACCATTATGGAATTTCTCCTTTCCCCCGGTTATGAAGGCGTATCTTGATTCTGTAGCGGTGGCAGGAAAAACATTCAAATATACAGCGGAGGGTCCGGTTGGTCTTCTAACGGATAAAAAAGCTCTTCACATTCAAGCGCGAGGCGGAATCTATTCCGAGGGTCCTGCTGCAGGAGTGGAAATGGGGCATCGTTATTTGACTGTCCTCATGCAATTCTTCGGCGTTCCAACATTTGAAGGTTTGTTTGTTGAAGGACATGCCGCAATGCCTGATAAAGCACAGGAAATCAAAGAAAATGCGATTGCACGTGCAAAGGATCTAGCTCATACGTTCTAAACCTAAAAGAAAGGAGCCAACTGATATGTTGGCTCCTTTCTTCTTTTAATAGGAATCAGTTGGCTTCTTGATTTTCTTCGTGACTTTCACTTGCTTTAGCACATTATCCTCCATGACAACCACTTCGAAATGCAGATGGTGGTATTCCATTGTTTCGCCAACCTCAGGGATATGACCAATTTCTTTAAAGAAAAATCCGGCAATCGTATCCTCGTCTTCAGGTACCTTGGTTTTAAAAACTTCGTTAAAACGTCTGATTGCTATCTTCCCATGGCAGATGATCTGATTTTCGGTCAATTCATCAATGAGAATATCGCTGTCTTCATCCGTTTCATCTTCAATCTCCAATCCAATCATTGCCTCAATGATATCCTCATGGCTAATGATACCCGTTGTTCCGCCATACTCATCAATGACAATGGCCAAGTGCTTCTTTTCCTTCAGCATCATCTTGAACACTTTTTCAATATTGGTGGATTCAGCCACGAAAAGGGGGCTTTTGTCCATTAAATCCCTGATAGTCAAGTTAGGTTCAAGGGACCAGTTAAGGAGTAATTTTGCATGAAAGACCCCTACGATATTATCCATATTCTCCTTATAGACGGGGTATCTGGTATAGCTTGAGTCCATGACAAAATTCCTGGCTTCTTCAAATGTCACCTCACAGGGCAGACCGTGAATTTCGATTCGTGGAGTCTTCAGAGCATCCCGGACATCTTTTGTATGGAAATCGATAGCGCCTTTGATTAGTTGGGATTCTTCCTGATAAAAGGTACCTTCCGTTAATCCGATGTCCACCATGGTCTTCAGCTCTTCTTTTGAAAGGGTGGCCTCTTGGATCATCCCCCTTGAAAGCATCCTGATAACAGAGTTGGTAAAAAGGGAGAGGAGAAAAATCAATGGTCTCAGAATGATTAGCAATACGGAAATCACAGGTGATACTATATATGCTACACGATTGGCAAAGGTTGCTGCTATGGACTTTGGCAGCACTTCTGCAAAAATAATGATGACCACGGTCAATATGGCAGTCGCAACTCCTATATTGAATTCATATTGAATAGCAATCAACGTAACGAGTGTTGGAAGCATGATATTGGCTATGTTGTTCCCGATGAGAATGGCTGTAATGAATTCATCAGGCTTCGAAATCAACTTCAACAGTTTTTTGGAACGAGGATCATTGTTCTCCGCTTGTGTATGTACTTTCATTTTATTTACAGCGGTCAAGGCTGTTTCACTTCCTGAGAGAAAAAACGACATAAAAAGAAAAAATAATAATGCAATAATCAAATTTGTTGCCTCCTAAGAAATATTAGTAGTAATTTCCCCATTCCTTTTTAAAGAATACTTTATTTTGGCTAAATCTACAAAATTGAAATAGTCGTAAAATCATTGACTATACCCCTATACTCGAATATGATTTATTCGATAAGAAAACAATACAGACTGTAGTTATGTACTATATTATTAGATAATAATAGATGAAGTGATAATATACTAATTATTTGCTGAAAATGGAGTAGAAGAATGTGGATTATAAAGATAAACAACAATTAGATGTCACCCTTATTTTTTTGATGATCATGATGGTGCTTGCCAGCTTGATTGCACTTGATAGCATCGAACCGACCTTGCCTAAAGTGCTGCAAGGTATTAATTTCATGGAAAAGCAGCTCGTCTGGTTTTTGGTAGGGGCAATCGGAATAGGCCTATCCCTGCTTATTCACTTTGATTACCTTAGAAATCTTGCATGGATCACTTATGGAATCGGAATATTCTTTTTAATAGGATTGGAATTGAACTTCCCTGGTACGCTTGAAATAAAGGGTGCAAGAAGCTGGTACAGCATCCCGGGCCTTGGTAATATACAGCCCTCTGAATTAATGAAAATTGCGCTTATTCTCGTGTTGAGTAAAATAATTGCAGACCACCGAACCAAATACGAGAATCCTGAAGTGAGAGATAGTTTCTATCTTCTCTTCAAGATGGCTGCTGCTTCCCTGGTGCCCGTCCTTCTTTTGATGAGGCAGCCTGACATGGGGACAACCATGGTGTACCTCTCCATTATTGCAGCTTTGGTATTAGTGTCTGGTATACGCTGGAGCATTATTGTTGGGCTTATATCTATCGGTGTGGGTTTTGCCGCAATATTTATCTATATTTTCATCCAATTTCCTGATTTTTTTCATACGTATTTTATTCCTGAATATCAGTTGGACCGCTTCTATGGCTGGCTGAACCCTTATGAATATCAGGATGAGCAGGGCTTCCAACTGGTTCGTTCCCTGCTGGCAATCGGGTCAGGTGAATATACGGGTGCTGGATATGGCTCGATGAATGTCTATCTTCCAGAAGCCCATACCGACTTTATCTTTGCTGCTATTGCCAACCAGTTCGGGTTCATGGGGACAACGGTCGTATTATCGCTGTTCTTTCTGCTATTGTATAAGATTACATTCATTGCCTTGCAATGCCATGATACCTTTGGCAGTTATCTATGTACAGGAATCATTGGAATGATTACGTTCCAGGTTTTCCAAAATATCGGGATGACAGTTGGTCTCTTGCCGATTACAGGAATTCCGCTTCCATTCTTCAGCTATGGGGGAAGTTCGCTCCTAACCTATATGATTGCGATAGGTATTGTATTGAATGTTCAATTGAGAACCCGGAAGTATGTGTTCGCATAATCTTTTTTGAGAAACAAAGATCTAATGATATAATGGTGCAATGTTTAAATATATCTTCTTGGAGGCATTATGTTAACTTTTGAACAAAAACTTGCAATTATCGAATCCTTTCCGGAGCTCGAGCGTAAGGACGTATCTTTAAAACGTGTCAATTTTCAATTCGAGGAAAGCTTAAGTGACAAAAAAAATGTAGTGTTTCACCTGCATCCAAATGGAAATGGGTTTGTCTATGCCAAAGGGGTAAAGGGGTATCGTACAGATGAAAAGGGTATGGTCAATATCCGCGAATTTTCCGAAGAAGAGCTGAAAGAGATTATCTCAAAAGCGATTGAGGTTTTAAGTACAGAATCCACCTCTGAAGTATCCGATGAAGCAGAGGCTTTTGAAGATGAGAAGTGGGCGAATGATGAAGATCAGACGCTCATGCTGGTGCTAGAGGATGATATGTGGAACGTCTACGCAGGTCCCAACTTGGACGGTACATTTCCTTCCTATAATGAAGCAAAGCAATATTTGATCGAGGAAGGATTCAGAAAGCGATTCTATTAAGGAATCGCTTTTTTGAATTGAAAATACTTAATCCATGAAACAAAAAAATGCTCCTGGAAAGGGAGCATTTTTTTGTTTCATCCTGTCAACAGGTCTTCGTTAGGGTAGCGAATCTTCGCAAGGGTCGGTTTCGCCAGGGAATAGGCAAGTGTCAGTGGACCAAGCTTCCCAAGCAGCATGATGAAGATGATGACCGCTTTTCCAATTAATGTAAGGTCTGCTGTAATTCCCATGGAAAGTCCGACCGTTCCGAAAGCTGAAACCACTTCAAATAATAATTGAAGGAAGTCCATTTTTTCAGTAATTGTTAAGATGAATAATGATAAAAAGACGAACAATAGACTGATGATCGTGATTCCAAGCGACTTGAATACATATTTTTGATGGATCGATCTTTTAAAAAGAACAATTTCCTGTTTGCCTTTTATAAAAGTGATGACCGCCAGAATGATAATGAGAAAGGTTGTGAGCTTTATCCCCCCACCGGTTGATGTGCTTCCTGCCCCGATGAACATCAACAGTATCATAAATAGGATGGATGAACTCTCCATCGCCCCTATGTCGATCGAATTGAATCCGGCTGTTCTAGTTGTAACTGCTTGGAAATAGGAGGCCCAGAGTTTCTCCATAAACGTCAGATTAGCCAGTGTGTCCGGGTTGAAGTATTCCAGTGAGAAAATGACCAGCATGGCCAACAAGTTGATGCCAAGTGTTCCGAACAGCATAATCTTCGTGTGCAAGGAAAGCTTCCTGAATTCTTTTGTATACCATAGGTCCGTAAGAACAGTGAATCCAATCCCTCCAATGATAAATAGGAAGGATATGACGATGTTTATGACAGGATCTCCAACGTATTGAGATAAGCCGTCTGCCCATAAAGCAAATCCAGCATTGTTAAAAGCGGAAATGGAGTGGAATATACTCAAATATATCCCTTGTCCCCACCCATATTCCGGTACCCAGCGATAGGACAATAAGAGTGCAGCTATACCTTCAATCAGCAAGGAGAAGATGACAATCCTGCGAACAAGGAGGATAATCCCCCCAACAGAAGTCTGATTCAAGGCTTGCTGCAGAAGCAATCTTTCCTGAAAGCCGATTTTTTTGCCGAGCATCATGAAAATGAGGACGGCAAATGTCATGATTCCGATTCCGCCCAATTGAATTAACGCCATGATAATGACCTGTCCGAATACCGTATAAACGGAAGCGGTATCCACCACGACCAATCCTGTGACTGTCATGGCTGACATGGCAGTAAACAGGGCGTCGATGAATGATATGCGTTCGGTAGTGGAAACCGGGAGCATAAGCAGCATGGATCCGATAAAAACAAAAACGGTGAAAACGAGAATGAGCAATTGAGGCGGACTCAGTTTAATACTTAGGTTACGCATTCTTTACACTCCAGTCTCCTCAAAACGGTGGATATCTTCATTTCTTCCTAGAATGATCATCAAATCTCCTTGGCGGATTACTTCATCTGCCGCCGGAGAAAGAATGATGTCACCGTCCCGTTGTATTCCAATCAAGGTACAGCCATACTTTGCACGTATATCCAGCTCCATCAAATTCCTATTTGCCACCTTTTGGGTTGCATATAATTCTGCAATACTATGGTTATCCGAAAGCTCAATGTAATCGATGATTTTATCGGAGACGACATGGTGAGCAATTCTTTTTGCCATATCGCGCTCCGGCTGGATGATACGGTCGACTCCAATTTTTTCAAGAACCTTTTGGTGATATTTATTGTTTGCTTTTACCCACACTTTTTTAAGTCCCATCTCTTTTAACAGGAGGCTGCAGAGAATGCTTGATTCGATATCTTCCCCCATGGATACGATAGCGTGATCAAAGTTTCGGATGCCCAGTGAATTGAGTGTGGCCTCATCTATTGCGTTGGCTTGGACAGCATGGGTCGCATAAGGACTGATCTTATTGATGTTTTCTTCGTCTTTGTCGATAGCAAGCACCTCAACACCCAGAGTGGAAAACTCTTCTACGATGCTGCCTCCGAATCGTCCTAATCCAATTACGACAAACTGCTTTTTCATGTTAGTTCCTTCTCCCTTTGAACATAAAAAGACCATTCCTTGACAACACAAAGAATGGTCCGACTCGTTCATAAATTAGACCCTTCTCTCAATAAGCTTACGAGGTTAGCTGTCGGATTAGAGGATGAGAGTCCTCTTCGCATATCTGCGATTCACCCCAAGATAATGAAAAAGTCCATTATCAATATGGTTCCCCCGCTCTTAAAAGATTAAGCAATAGGTTTATATGTTTCTGTATGATGTATTATAATTTACTCCCCTTTTTCCTGTTCGTCAATACGTTTTTATGTAAATTTTTTATGAAGAAAGAATCAGGCATTTGGTGATATTCTTGGATAGGGAATGTAAGGCTACCCTGAAAATAATTGAGTGTTCTGTTTGAACTCCCTGTTGATCTCCGTTCCAGGTGGCAGCGATCGCGGGGCGGTGCTTGAGCCTCCTCGGCTTTGCCTGCGGGGTCTCAAGCCTACCACTGTCTCCCGCAGGAGTCTCACACCTTGCACTACAATCAACAGGGGCGTAGGTGACGCATAACGTCTTCACTATATTTTTTTATTTCTAATGGTGAAAATTTTGTTTTTTAGAATCTAGCTGTTGATTGGAGCAATAGGCGAAGACTCCGGCGGGTGTTGCGTTTAGTGGAGACCCCACAGGCGAAGGCCGAGGAGGCTCCACAAACGCCCCTTGGGTCGCTGTGCCTAGTGCGGAAATCAACAGCGGTGTTTTATCAGAGCGAAACATTAAAAAAGCCTCTCCACGATGTAGTGGGAGGCTAAGAATGAGACTTACTCCTTGGAACTGCGGATTTTCCGTTGGTAGAAGATGAAGATTGGAAGAGGAATGACGATCCAGCCGAAGCTTTTAATCAGCGTGTTCCAGGCTCTTTCCTTGTTGCGTTCTTTATCCTGTTTCACCACCATATCGTACTCTCTAAGCAGGTCGTCTTCGTCTATTTCCGGGGTGGAAATCGGTTTTCCGTTATCATCATACTTGGTCTTGTTGGCAATTTTCATTTCCTTGTATTCCGTGTAGCTTTGATAATAACTTGGTGGAGAAACGATATCAGCGATCGCCATGAAGGCGGCGACGCTACCTCCTATGGTCATCATTAAGGTCATAAAAAGGATTAAATAGTAATATACCACTCTAATCATACCTGCACCTCGATTTTTGTCTGAAGTAGTTTTTCTTGCGTAGCTTCCTGCCATGAAAAGGCAGATACCTAATAAAACAAGTATCAAAAATGGAATGAATAAAGCTGCTATACTCATGCTGATCATGCAGTCCCCCTTTCTTACTATTAGGGTATTGTGATTTTTGTAGTAATAGACGCTCTGTAATGTTAGATACTTGCAAAAATTATTGTGAAAAGCATAAACTTTAAACGAGTAGATAGGTGTGGTCGGATATAATGGAGGGAGTGGGGCGAATGTGGACGTTATTTTTCATTCAATTTACGGTTGCTATCATATTTTTAGGATTGGGATGGCTTATTCTTTTCAAAAAGGCATATGGACTTATCTCCAATTTTCATTCACGGCCCGAAGCGGAGAAAAAGCTGTTGATTCAAAATGGCTATCCTCAAAATGCAGGTAAAATGCTGATGGTTACTGGTCTGGGTATGCTGATTCTGCTGCCTTTGCTATTCACTGATTTTGCCTACGCCTTGGAAGTTCAGATTGTTTTCATGCTTCTCATGCTACTCGGGGGTTTCATCTACCTTTCAAAATATGAGGTGGCAGCAAAGAGAAAGAAGAGCTATATCATCAGTACATCCATATTCATCGTTACAATCGGATTTGTGAGTGTTCTGACCTTTATAGGCTATCAGGATTTTCAGTTGGTGCAAAAGGATGATACTTTTGAAGTAACTGGTGTCTACGGTGGTGAATGGCGCTATGAGGATGTAAAAAATGTGGAGCTTCTACAGGAAATGCCAAAGGTGGAAGTACGGAAAAACGGTTTTGGAATGCCAACGATGTCAAAAGGGCATTTTATAGTCAGGGGATACGGCAGCAGCCTATTGTTCATATATAAAGGAAACGCACCATATTTGTATGTGGAAGTGGGAGACGAACAAATATTCATTAATGCTGAATCGGAGTCCCAGACAAAAGAATGGTTTGAGCAACTTTTACAAAGGTCGCAACTGACCAAATAATACAAAGAAAAGGAATCGAATGTTATGACATATGTGCTACTGGTAGTAGGCTTTGCATTATTAATTAAAGGAGCGGATTTTTTCGTGGAAGGTGCGTCCAAAATAGCATCCCTTCTGCGAGTTTCTCCGCTCTTGATCGGACTTACCATCGTTGCCTTCGGGACAAGCTCCCCAGAGGCGACGGTCAGTATTCTGGCAGCCCTTGACGGCAGTGCGGAAGTGTCACTTGGAAATGTTATTGGAAGTAATATATTCAACATCACACTTGTTGTAGGTATTACGGCACTGATAAATCCCTTGAATGTAGAGAGTGCCACTATCCGTAAAGAAATTCCATTCACCCTGTTGGGAAGTATGGTGTTGCTTGTTGTAATCAGTGACATTGCGTTACAGGGATTCAGTACGAACCTGATTACTAGAAGTGACGGATTCATTTTTCTATTGATATTCACGGTGTTCATGTACTATATTTTCGAAGTAGCCAGAAATAATCGGGACCAAATGGAGACCGAAGAGGCAACAGAAAGAAGTTCTTGGGGAAAGAATGCAGTCAGAACCTTACTTGGCCTTGCCGCCATTATCTTCGGAGGGGAACTGGTCGTCCGAAACAGTACGGAAATTGCCGTATCACTCGGCATGAGTGAAACCCTTGTTGGTCTGACAATTGTAGCGGTAGGGACATCCCTTCCTGAGCTGGTCACTTCCATAACGGCAGCAATAAAAAAACAGAGCGAAATCGCCCTTGGAAACATTGTAGGAAGCAATATATTCAATATCCTATTTGTACTAGGTGCATCATCTGTCATCGCCCCTTTACCGGTCAATAGTAAAATTTTTATGGATGTCTTTATCATGCTATTCCTGACTGTTGTGCTGCTTGTTTTTTCTCGTACAAGATACCGCATTGGTAAAATAGAGGGTAGTATCCTTGCCATCGCTTATGTGATATATTTAATTTTTATCATCTTAAGAAATTGAGGTTTATTATTCATGGAAGAAATTTTGTTGTTGTTTAAATATTTGCTATTAGGAATTTTCCAGGGGATCACCGAACCGATTCCCATTTCATCAAGTGGCCATGTCATGATTCTTCAGGAACTGTTAGGAATGAGAATGGAAGGGCTGACCTTTGAAATAGTCGTGAACTTTGCATCTTTGCTGGCAATCCTTATCATCTATCGCGAATCCATCTCGCAGCTTTTCTTTGGTGCAACAAGATATCTGGTCAAAAGGGATGAAGCGGATAAGGCTGATTTCCGATTCTCGGTATATCTTATTATTGCAACCATTCCAGCAGGTGTCATTGGCGTGCTGTTTGGCGATTGGATTGCTGCACGGCTCGATGATAACATTAAGATAATTGGAGTAACCCTTCTAATAACAGGGGTTGCCTTGTTCCTGATACGAAATCTGCGAGGCAGAAAGAATGATGCGGAGCTATCCCTAAAAGATGCCATCATCATCGGTTTGGCCCAGGCTGTTGCCCTGATTCCGGGAATCAGCAGATCAGGTGCGACCATTGTTGCAGCAATGGGTCTTGGCATGAAGCAGGAGACTGCATTAAAGTTCTCGTTCCTGCTATTCATTCCTGTCAGTGTAGGAAGCATCATTTTAGCAGTTTCCGATCTCATCAAAACCCCGAACCTAGGGGAACTTGCCCTGCCATATACATTGGCATTCCTGGGTTCACTTGTTGCTTCCTATTTTTCTTTGAAATGGTTCATGAACATCATGGCAAAAGGGAATCTAGTCTACTTTTCCATCTACTGTTTTATCGTCGGAACTCTAGTAATACTATTTTTATAGATTGTAGGATAGAAGAAGCCTTTCATTTTAGGGGGCTTCTTTTTTATGTATTCCCCAGATGGCTGTTGTTGTTTAAATTATCTAAAATTATTTATCTCGAAATGAGCAAATTAATAAAATGTTACATATACATATGCTATAATAGAGTTAAGTAACATTAGGAGGTGTATTTTTGGAATGGAGTATGTGGAGGCCCTAAAGGATAAACACTATATACATGCGATGAAAGAGTATCTTCATAAGCACTCATTAAGGGATAACCTATTTTTTGTAATGGGTATAAATATGGGTCTTCGTGTAAGCGAGCTGCTTCAGCTTAAGGTTCAGGATGTAGTGGAAGGAGAGGAAAGCATCAAGGAGTTCTACTCAGGCAATGATGATTATTCTCCTTCCATCTATATCAATAATCAGGTAAGAGCGGCGTTGACCTCCTATCTTCAAACAGTGGAGATGGAGCCGCATGATTATCTTTTTAAATCAAAAAAATGTGCATTACCCATAACTCGCCAGCAAGCGTATCGGATCATTAACCATGCCGCCAAGGAAGTAGGTGTGCCTGGAAAGGTGGGAACGCATACGCTCCGCAAAACATTTGGCTATCACGCTTATCATAGCGGTGTTGCAATTTCCATCCTTCAAAAGCATTTCCACCATACAACACCTTCTGAGACACTTCGATATCTGGGAATCAAAAAAGCTGAAAACACATTGGTCAAGATTGATGTGAACTTATAGATTTAAGGGGGGAGACGATGATTTCTGGAGCATTTAATGTAGACTATTTTATTTTATTGATTGCAATGTTATTGATTGTTGGTGTCCTGACTACAAAATTCTCTGCCAGAATGGGTGTTCCTGCGCTTGTTCTCTTTATTATCGTAGGGATGGTTGCAGGTAGTGACGGACTTGGATTCATCTATTTTGATAATGCAAAATACGCTCAGCTGATCGGTGTATTTGCCCTTGTCATCATTCTGTTCGAGGGTGGTTTGCAAACCAAGTGGAAGATAGTGAAACCTGTCATCATCCCATCCTTATCTTTGGCAACCTTTGGTGTAATCCTTACAACTACTATTGTTGCATTGGCTGCAAAGCTGATATTGGACGTGACGATGCTTGAGGCCTTCTTGTTCGGAGCCATCGTTGGCTCTACAGATGCAGCAGCCGTTTTTGCAGTGCTGAAGGGGCAGAATATCAAAGAGCGAATGGGAGCGACCCTTGAGGCGGAGTCAGGTACCAATGATCCGATGGCTGTCTTCCTGACATTGGCATTCATCGAACTGATACTTGCACCCGAACCGAGCTATCTCGGTTTTATCGGCAACTTTTTCTGGCAAATGGGATTCGGATTACTTCTTGGAGTACTTCTAGGAAAGTTTGCTTCCTATGCCATCAACAAAATTAATCTTGATTCGAGTGGACTCTATCCGGTCTTTGCGATGGCATTTGCGCTGCTCACTTATAGTGCCGCAGCCTTGATGGGGGCCAGTGGCCTGCTTGCTGTTTATGTGGCCGCTCTTATCATCGGAAACAGCGAACTGACGTATCGCCATTCCATCTTCCGATTCAACGAAGGATTTGCATGGATGATGCAAATACTCATGTTTATCATCCTAGGATTATTGGTTTTCCCTGGACAGCTGTTTCAATTGGATATTATTCTAAAAGGTCTGCTGATTTCCTTTGTCCTCATTCTTGTGGCAAGACCCGTCGCGGTATTCCTATCCACAATCGGTATGGATTTTGATACAAAGGAAAAGGTATTCCTATCATGGGCAGGTTTGCGGGGAGCGGTACCGATTGTCCTTGCAACTTTCCCGATGCTTGCAGGAATTCCGAACAGCCAACTATTTTTCAATGTGGTATTTTTCGTTGTATTGACATCCACCCTGGTACAGGGATCCACCATCACCATGCTTGCTGCCAAGCTGAAGCTGATGGGTCCCAAGAAGGTTTCGCCGCCTCATTCCCTGGAGCTCGTTTCCATCGGAAAGGCTAACGCGGAGATCATTGAAGTGGAAGTGGAGGACAATGCCAAAATCATCGGTCAGTCTCTGGCGGATATCAAGTTCCCTGAAAACACGCTGATCAATGCCATCATTCGGTCGGGCATACTTGTGACACCATCGGGGGATACCGTCATTCGCGAAAAGGATTTTCTTTATATATTAACTTCTAGAAAAAGTAAAAAGAAGCTAGAAGAGTTTTTGAAGGAAAAGAAAGCGGATGATGAAGATCATTATGGATCTGAGCAATTAAAAATGAAAATGTAGAACATGAAGAGCCAGGTTTTCTCTGTGAGGGGGAGGACCTGGTTTTTTAGTGGTTTTGGATGGAACAATGTCTCATAAAGCAGTTTTGAGCCCACGAAAACGGGAAGAAGGTGGGATGGTGGTTACAAAAAGTGGCTTTGAGACCACGAAAACGGGAAGAAGGTGGAATGGTGGTCACAAAAAGCGGTTTTGAAACCACGAAAACGAGAAGAGGGTGGAATGGTGGTTTTAAAAAGCGGCTTTGAGACCATGAAAACGGGAAAAGGGTGGAATGGTGGTCTCAAAAAGCGATTTTGAAACCACGAAAACGGGGAGAGGGTGGGATGGTGGTCACAAAAAGCGGTTTTGAGACCATGAAAACGGGGAGAGGGTGGGATGGTGGTTTTAAAAAGCGGTTTTGAGACCATGAAAACGGTGAGAAGGTGGAATGGTGGTCTCAAAAAGCGGCTTTGAGACCACGAAAATGGGAAGAAGGTGGAATGGTGGTCACAAAAAGCGGCTTTGAGACCACGAAAACGGGAAGAGGGTGGAATGGTGGTCTCAAAAAGCGGCTTTGAGACCACGAAAATGGGAAGAAGGTGGAATGGTGGTCACAAAAGGCGGCTTTGAGACCACGAAAACGGGAAGAGGGTGGAATGGTGGTCACAAAAAGCGGCTTTGAGACCACGAAAACGGGAAGAAGGTGGAATGGTGGTCACAAAAAGCGGTTTTGAGACCATGAAAATGGGAAGAGGGTGGAATGGTGGTTTTAAAAAGCGATTTTGAAACCACGAAAACGGGGAGAGGGTGGGATGGTGGTCACAAAAAGCGGTTTTGAGACCATGAAAATGGGAAGAGGGTGGAATGGTGGTCACAAAAAGCGGTTTTGAGACCATGAAAACGGGAAGAAGGTGGAATGGTGGTCACAAAAAGCGGTTTTGAGACCATGAAAACGGGGAGAAGGTGGAATGGTGGTCACAAAAAGCGATTTTGAAACCACGAAAACGGGAAGAGGGTGGAATGGTGGTTTTAAAAAGCGGCTTTGAGACCACGAAAACGGGAAGAAGGTGGAATG
Organism: Sutcliffiella sp. NPDC057660; assembly: GCF_042800035.1. Classification (NCBI taxonomy): domain Bacteria; kingdom Bacillati; phylum Bacillota; class Bacilli; order Caryophanales; family Bacillaceae; genus Sutcliffiella; species Sutcliffiella sp. NPDC057660. The sequence continues at coordinate 147,448 of NZ_JBHVHV010000004.1, read as the reverse complement.
GTGGTCACAAAAAGCGGTTTTGAGACCATGAAAACGGGGAGAAGGTGGAATGGTGGTCACAAAAAGCGGTTTTGAGACCACGAAAACGGGAAAAAGGTGGAATGGTGGTCACAAAAAGCGGCTTTGAGACCACGAAAACGGGAAGAGGGTGGAATGGTGGTCACAAAAAGCGGTTTTGAGACCACGAAAACGGGAAGAAGGTGGAATGGTGGTCACATTACTAATCCAACGCAAAAAGACCAGTTCAACTGCACTGGTCTTTTCGTTTATATTTTCCTAGTCTTAAAATAAGAGAGAATTTTGGGCAACTTCTATGACTCTCAAAACCATACTATAAATTCAACGAGTTAGTTGGGACTCTCTATATTTCCATAACTGTTCCCATAGCCTGGTCCGTAACCGCCACTGAACCCAGGGCCACCGCCACTGAACCCAGGGCCACCGCCACCGAACCCGGGGCCACCGAACCCAGGGCCACCGCCGCCGAATCCAGGGCCACCGCCACCGAACCCGGGGCCACCGAACCCAGGGCCACCGCCGCCGAATCCAGGGCCACCGCCACCGAATCCGGGACCACCGCCACCGAATCCAGGGCCACTGCCACCGAACCCGGGACCACCGCCGCCGAATCCGGGACCACCAAAGCCAATTCCAGGGCCAACTCCATAACCAGGGAAGCCACCATATCCAACGGGATAGCCTCCGTATCCTCCACCGAATGGCCCGCCAAATTGATTAAAAAGTGCACTGCCGACAAGCCCTCCGACTAATCCACCAAGCAGTGGAAATCCAAATCCGCCGATTCCTCCGGGACCACCAAAGCCGCCTGGTCCGCCGAATCCGCCAGGACCGCCGAATCCGCCTGGTCCGCCGAATCCGCCTGGTCCACCGAACCCGCCTAGGCCACCAAATCCTAATCCTCTAGAACGGAAAGCCAAGGATGATGGACCATTCCAACGATGTGCTATCATAATTCTCCTCCTCTCGCGTAGGTCTACTAGGTATTCTATGTACAAATGTCCAATGGGTGCCCGACCAATGCCCCCTCTAATATCCGCACAAAAAAACAGCTCCTCAAAAAGAGAGAAGCTGTCAGTTACCATTTAGATTAAGAAGCGATATGCTGCTGTTTTACTATAATTTTTTTGTCGGCCTTCACTGTACTCGAAGCATGCTGATATGCACAATAGACCAGGAACACAGAGACAAGCATATAGCCGATCGCAAACTCAGGAGAGGCATTGAAAGCAAGCTTTGGTGCATGCATGAAGCCTACGAAAGAAAGAAGCGCTCCAACAAGTGAAAAGACGGCAGCTTTCCTGAACTGCTGATCAATTACATAGACCGTGATGGAACCTAACACAATAGCCGTAAACATCGCACCTTGACCGAGCGGAACGATACCTTCGGAAATGCCTGCCACCACTTCACCAGCAGCATTATTGAAACGTGTCATCACATAGTTGGCAAAGTAAGGGAGCATGGCAATTGCCACTGCAGGGAAGTATTTCTTTTCATTGGATTGAAAGGCTGTAGCCACCATGGATATTCCGACGAAAACAAGTATCGGAGCAACGGCTGCCAAAGGAATGATGGCTGCCATAGCAGCGATGACGCCTGTTACCGCTGCTACGCCAAAGACTAGGGCATTCAGGATGCTGTAGCCTCGACCTGCTCCCATCCATTTTGAACCTACAGTTGCAATATAAACAGTTGTAGGGAATAGTCCACCGAATACTGCACCAAGCATAGTTCCGACACCATCCACAGCCTGACATTCACGAACATCATAGGAATCTCCTGCAGCTGCCATGGCATCGACGTTGTTCATCGTTTCAATCGCATTATATAAAGTGATTGGTAGAATGATGGCTAAAAGTCCGATTAGTGTACCGAATAAATAAGTCATTCCATCAAATGCTGCAAGTGTTGGCAATAATGGATAAAAGCCGATATTAGCAAGACCTTCATTAATTTTTCCGGGAGATTGATAGCCTAAAGTGAAAGCAAGAATGGTACCGATGATTACTGCAAATAAAGAGGATGGGATATTGAACGGCATGGACATCTTTCCGACAACCCCAACGATGATAATGACAAGAGCAACCAGACCCACTACAGGGATGGAAAAGGTGTTGAACAGCATTTCCCCTGCGATAAATGTCAGTGCAACCCCTGCAAGTGCTCCGAGCATGGCTGCTCTTGGAAGCTGATTGCGTACCCAGTTGCCTGTAAAGCTTACCAAGGTCTCCACAAGTCCACTCAGGAAAGCGGCTCCCACTGCAATTTTCCATGCAAGTTCAGGATCACCTGTAAGTGTTTTGGCTGGTACGAGAACACCGAATAAAAAGACGAACATGACGGGTGTACTTATCCCATAGGAGAGGGCGGTCACATCGGTCCGGCCTTCTTTTTGTGCAAGACGGTTTGCCATGTAAGCATAATAGAGATTTCCGACCATTACGGCTACTGCAGCGCCCGGAATGACCTTTCCGAATACAATGCTTGCAGGAAAGCCCATGCCTAGCATGGTCACAGCAATGATGACGAAATTTGCCAAGTTGTTTTGAAAGAGTGCAAAGAATGCATCTGTATCTTCTTTTTTATACCAAGGGTAGTTTACCGTTTTTGTGGACATTCACAATACCTCCAAATGGATATTTAATTAGCTGTGGACAGCGTCCTTCTGAAGAAACGTAACGGTTTCATTGTCCAAGCTTTTAATTCTTGCCAACGATTCAACACGGTAGCCTGCAGATTCCAGCTTTTCTCTGCCAGGCTGGAAGGATTTTTCTATGACAATCCCAATACCTGCTACAGCTGCACCAGCCTGTTTCACTACATCAACCAAGCCAAGTGCTGCCTGCCCATTTGCCAGGAAATCATCAATGATCAGGACGGTGTCATCTTCATGCAGAAATTCTTTGGCAACGGTAATTTCATTCGTTTCCTGTTTGGTGAAGGAATAGACGCTGCTTGTATAGAGATTATCCTGAAGAGTGAGAGATTTCTTTTTTCTGGCAAAAACCAGTGGTGCATTAAGCTCATGAGCGGCGAAGAAGCTAGGTGCGATTCCTGATGATTCGATCGTAATGACCTTGGTAATGCCACAATCTTTGAATCTATGTGCAAATTCCTTTCCAATCTCGATCATTAATCCGGTATCTATCTGATGGTTTAGAAATGTGTTAACCTTTAGCACCCCACCGGGAAGAACAGTGCCTTTTTCTTGAATGGCGTTTTTCAATGCATCCATCTCGTTGCCTCCTAAAAATGAATAAATAAAAACCCGAAAGTAGGTAGGCACTGTACTACAAGTGACCACCAAGACTTTCGGGTTTAATGGAAAATAAACAATACAAGCGCAGCAGGGAATGACTGTTGCTGACTTGTACCATGTCAGGGTTATCACCCGTAGTCAAGCCATTTACGGTAGCTTGGTAGAGACTTGTAGGCCATATTCCCACTATTATACGAGTTTTTAATATGAATTTGTTTGGATTATGTAGCGATTATATCGGAAAACTTGATAAAAAGAAACCCCTGAAAAGCAAAAAGCGAATAAAATTATAAAAAAAGGTAAAAAAATTCGGTTTCTGCGCAACTGGAGTAAGTGAAAAAACGCTCCAGTGAAAAAAGCATCACCGGGAGCGTTTTTTACGCATCAATCGCATCTTTAAGCTTTTTCATTTCCATCATCAAGTCTGTTTTTTCCAGCTTGTACTCCTTGGCAATGTCGCGGAAGGATTGACCATCTTGCTTTTTCATAAGAACCTCTTTCAGTTCCACTCCTGCAAGCTTTGAGACAATGGAAGCTTTTACGAGAGTATGAAGCTTTGCACCATCTTCAAGGTAACCGTTCAACTCAGCTTCCTCTTTACCGAGGTAAGTGGCCAAATAGGGCATCACCTTGTCCTTATTTTTCTCCAAATAGAGATGGTGTTTTTTCCAATCATGATGATGCTTTACTTTAGTGGGGTCCAAGCCAAAATGAGTGGCAGTTTCTTGCCATGATTTGCTGTTTTGATGGAATGCAAGAATCTCTTCGACTTCGACATTTGCCCCTTTTGAAAGCTTCAGGGCAACAAAGATATCATGCTTGGAGTAGCCAAGCTTGAGCAATTCTTCCACCTTTTCTTTTTCTCCGGCTTCCCATTCCATTTTATGTTTATGATGTTCTGCTGGGTGATTGGCGTGATTCTCAGCATGGACCAAAGAATATGCAACGACAGTGGATAAAAGCCAGCATGTAATCAAACTGAATGCTAATTTCTTCAAATGATACCCTCCTTATGATTATCTTTTTTAATATGTCCAAATTATATTAAAAAATGCAATTATTCCCTTATTCTCATAGTACTTTTCTCATCTGAGGAAAATCGTCAGTGGGAATCACGAATTAAAGTCCAAATAGAGTTGCAACTTTCCCAATAGCTACCAAAGAAAACTTGTTCTATGATAGAAGATGAGGCTATAGAACTAAAAAAAGTAAGTTTTTTCTAAAAACATGAATCTTGCAGAGGGGGAGGTTGCTTGAAAAAAGTAGCAATGCTCGTTTTTTTTGTTGCCATCATCGCACTTTGTGCGGGTATCGTTCATCATTATGACATTTACTCCATACAGCACTCCGAAGCAGACATTCAAATCTATCTAAATGACTGGTATAAAGAGGATCAACCATTATTACTCGAGTTGCACGTCCTCGGCGAATCCTCGACCGTCATTGCAACCTACTTACATAAAAAAGATAATATCGGTGCGATGATTTTTGAAAAAGGAATGAACCGACAATTAAAGCTGATACGAGTCTTGGATAATCAAGCATTTTATTCAGAACTTGTAGAAACGAATAAAGGCACCTATGCACTTTTCGTTGGAGAGAATCGGGAATTGACTATTAAGACGATTCATACAGATATTAAGGGTGAAGATGGTGAAAAGGAAATTACAGTACCTCCTCAAGCCTACTTCACAAAAATTGAAAAAGCGGAATCCTGGGTAAAGAGCGGGGCTGCCCCCATTTACTTTTACAAAACCCTGCAGGGGGCATTGGGTGCCACATCGGAACATAGCGGGATGGAGCTACTGTTTATGGATAGAGTGAATCAAACCTATATGCTTCATTCTCTTGAAAATAATAGTTTGAATACTGTTTTGGGAAGCTTTGAATTTTCTGAGGAAGGATATCGAATAACCTCCGAAAAAAAGAAGGATACGTATTCAATGAAGGGTGAGAAGACTTTTTGCTTTGAAGAAAAACAGGTGAAAAGTGCAGATGGTGAGCATAACTATATACATGGGCTGATCCCTAATATGGGGGAAGTGCAAAAAGTGGTGTTGGAGGTGGAGCTCGAGGATGAGATGATTTTCCAGGCAGCAAGCGATGTGAAAAATCAGCAATTTCTCCTGCATGTTGAAATCCCTGAACACATTCTCAAAGAAGGAAAAGTGATAAGAAAATTTCATCTTTATGATAAAGAGGGAAAATTTCTGGGGACGGAATTGAAATCATGAGGGAAATGTTTTGGTAGGAGAGCTGGAAAACCAGCTTCTTTTTTTTGGAACTTTCCCCGCCTACAATACGTATATTCGTTGTAGAGACTTAAAAGGAGGGGTATATATGATGACAGACAATATGGGGCTGCCAGGTGGTTTTTTTGCAGGGGATTTTCTATTTCAGCTTTTCCCGATCTTTTTTATTATCGTTCTCGGAATCATACTTTTTTCATTTTTTCGTGGTATAAAAGAGTGGAACAACAATAATCAGCAGCCAAAACTGAGTGTAGCAGCTATTCTCGTAGCCAAGCGGACAAGGGTAAGAAGGCATGGGGGGGCTCATAACCATGATCATCATCATCATTCTCACACATCCACTGATTATTTCTGCACCTTTGAGGTGGAGAGCGGAGACAGGATGGAATTCATGATGAAGGAAGGTGCCTTTGGCTTATTGGCTGAGGGTGATAAAGGGAAACTGACTTTTCAGGGTACAAGATTTCTTGGTTTTGAGAGAAGAGAGTAATTTGTTTGATAATGACGACATAAACAAGACCGCCCGTTTAAATATTAAAAGGTGCGGTCTAGCTTTTTACTGGCTCTTCACTTGTATAAATATGTTTGTAAACGGATATGTTTTGCAGAATACTGATAACCATCAAGGCAAACATTACCCAAAAGTAACCAATGTCATGAATGACAAATGCTATCACCGAGGCAACCAGCATTAAAAAGCTTGCCATGATGCTGATAACAAAGATAATTTTACTTAACCTCAACAGTCCATCCCCCCGTCCATGAATAAAATATAAAAAATTGGAAAAATGTATGTAACGGTTTATAGCATAAAAATATAATAATTGCACGTTATCTATTATACACGATATTGATATGTCTCTTCATTACATTTTTGTAAAAACTAACATTAATAATGGCTAACCTTAAAACGAAAGGGAAAGCCTGAAAGTTCTAATATATATGAAAAAAACTGAGAATAGGAGGAATAGGTTAAAGTTCGTTAATTTTCACGAGCTCGTGTATGTCTTTCAAATACTCCGCCTCTGTTTCATGGCGAATCCAACCTACCTGTGGTGCAAAAGTTGATGTCCCTTTTCGTATGAGCTCTCCCTCTTTATCCTTTTCCTCAAAATCAATGACAATGGTTTGTTTGAAGGTTTTTGCCGGTGTTTCCAAGGTAGAATCAATGGAGCGAATGTGATAGGAGATGGAGACGCCCAAGTCTTCCAGATTTTCCGTCCATTTGCTTCCAACCTCAAGAGGATATGCGATGATTTTGGTCTTCTGGAACTTTTTTATATCCTTTGCAGTCCAATCTTTAGGGAAATCCTCCGAAAGAACCATATACCCATAAATTCCGTCCTTCAGTTCTTCATAAAAATTATTGGTTTCGGAAATTTCTGTCGAATCAAGCTTTTGGACCGTTTTTACCTGTATAATTTTGCTGTCCGGTACTTGGCTGTACAGTACACGATATTCGGTATGCTCTTTATCTTCCACATAACGCAAAAAAGTATAGTCCCCTGATACCGGCAGTAGGGGTGCCTCTTCTGCTTGCCCTTTATCTGCGGAAGGATCTATATTCTTTGTGCTGCATCCAGCAAGTAAGGTTACACTAACACAAAAAGCGAAAAGGAGTAGGTGACATTTTTTCATTTATTGCTCCTCCAAAATAGAAAGATAACGTTAGTGTAACCATTTTTCAGTATTACATTATAGAGTCAGCCCTAATTGCTCCAAAAAAGGGGTGGCATCCTCTTTAAAATAGTAAAACATCGGATTATTTTTCTGCTCATTAAAAAGAAGCATATAGGGCCGTTCCCCGTTTGGAATTAGGAAGATGACTTCTTTCACAGGATCCTTTACCAGAATATTGTTAAGATTAATGGTGGAATCGAATGGAACCTTGACCATGATACCTGATCTTGGTGTCGCATTTATCTTTGGAAATAAGGATTCGACACTTCTCACTAGCCTGATAGCCTCATTTTTTTTAGCTTCATCAAGTGGTATGGACTTTACCACCTTGCTTTGTGCTACGTCAAATACTTCTATTTGAATATCCGTTTGAGCAAAGGTCGATTGGCAGAGAATCAAAAGGACGATAAAAAGAAGGAACGAAATTTTTTTCATCATTATTCACCTCTTCTTTAGTATGCACGGTCCCATTCCATTTATCAGTCTTCGTGCCCCAAAAAGCGGTAGCCTACATATAAAATGATCAAGCAGACCAATGTGATTGCAAGAAGATCATACCCTACACAAAAGGTTTGAATGCAAAAAGAGCTCATCTTCATTCCCCCATCCTATAAATAACAGCAATATCTTCATGTTTGATAAAGTGTATGGGTGCATTTAGTAGCTCAGCACCAGACTAAAAGAAAACGCTTACACTTTGTGGAAAATAAAAGGTCGAGCCGTCAGGGGATGAAGTTTCAAACCCTTTGGTCGACCACTTTTATTCCTCTTTTTCCTTTTCCTCTTGTATCAGCTCTTCAAGAAGTGCTACCGCTTCTTCTTTATCATAAGTGAACATTATCATATCGTCCGTCAAATAACCTGTGTATTCAAAAATGGCATAGGCAGGAGTCTGCTCAAAGTTGTAACGGGAGTACTTTTCATTAGCTTTCGCAAGCCCCACAATCACTTCACCATTTCTTAATATCAGATCGATATCTTCTATTTCAGACAGAGAAGCGTCCTCTTGCTGTTCTACCACTTCCACAAAGGAATACCGCTGCTTGATCTCGGGAGGTTGGCCACATGCTGTAAGAAAAAGGAGGAATACAGAGAGAAGAAACAACTTCTTCATCATCAGTCACCTCATTCATTTTGACAATCATATATACGATTCGACAAAAAAAGGGAAAATCCTTTTTGATTTCCCAAAAAAATTTCGATCCCGCGGAAGCTTGTTTCATTTTTATGGTGATTATCAAGGACTTGCTTTCATACATATAAAGGACAACATCCCAAAAAAGAGGCGTGATAAATGGAGCATTTCTTTCTATCGGTTTTTGAGCTATTGACTGGATTGGGTGTACTTGGAATTGCACTTGGATTGATGATCGAAATTATTCCCAGTGAAATTGTGCTTGGATATGGGGGGTATTTGATTTCCAAAGGTGAGGTAGGATTTCTGTCGGCTACAGTAGCTGGTGTAGTCGGAGGGACATTTGCCCAGCTCTTTTTATACTGGGCTGGGAGCATTGGCGGTAGGCCGTTTCTCGAAAAGTATGGAAAGTTTGTATTCATCCATCCGAAGCATCTGGATGTGTCGGAAAGATGGTTTCAGGAATATGGCCCGATCGTCATTTTTACGGCCCGTTTCATTCCTGTAGTTAGGCACGCTATCTCCATCCCCGCCGGTATTGCAAAAATGAGGTTTCTCCCTTTTTTATTTTATACGGTAGCAGCGGTGATACCCTGGACCATCCTGTTTTTATTTCTGGGATTCCAGCTTGGGGAGAATTGGCGGGAAATCAAACAGGTCGCACAGCCTTTGATCATTCCGATCATGATCCTAATCATTCTTGGTGCCATCACTTATTTTGTATTTGATCGTAAGAGAGGGTAAAGGGGGGAGCTATTTTGTCTAAAATAGAGGCATTCATACTTGGTATCATTCAAGGGTTGACAGAGTTCCTGCCAATTTCAAGTACAGGACATCTGTATTTAGGCAGAAATCTTTTCGGGCTACAGGAGGCTGGCCTCTTATTGGATACCATGCTGCACTTTGGAACATTGGTCGCCGTGTTGTACTTTTACAGGGAAGAGTTTGCAAAAATTTTTCGCAACCCCTTTCATAAGCTTTCTTTTCTTTTGATTATCGGTACCATTCCGGCGGTTGTCATTGGTTTGACCTTTAAGGATTATTTTGAGGAGATTTCCAAAACAGGTGCTACCATCGGATGGGAATTTCTGATCACAGGAGCATTTTTATGGTTTGCAGACAGCATCAAACAGGGCGCTAAGAAAATGGAGGATATTTCGTGGAAGGATGCTCTGTTCATCGGATCTTTTCAGGCTGCCGCGATTTTTCCAGCCATATCACGATCCGGTCTGACGATTGTGGCAGGCTTATTCCGGAAGCTTGGCCGCGAAACAGCAGCTTACTTTTCCTTTCTGTTATCCACTCCAGCCATCGCGGGAGCTGTATTCCTTCAGACTGTGGAGGTCGCCCAGACAGGTAAAGAGGATATTTCACTTCTGGCATTGATGGTCGGCATACTTTCGTCCTGCCTTTTCGGCTATTTTGCCGTCAAATGGATGATCAATTATTTGAAAAAGCACTCCTTGCGCATGTTTGCAGTATACGTATGGATATTGGGCATTGCAATCATTGCCCTGCAGTATTTTAAATTGTTCTAGTTGTTGACAGGCGCATTTCTAATAGTAAGATGGAGTTATGGTTGTAATTACCAATTGCAATGCCAATGTCTTAATATTGGAGTGAGTATATGGATCAGGAGTCCAAAATTGACGCGCTGGAAGAAAAGCTGAAAGTCTTGGAACAAGAGCTATCACTTTTGCAGGCGAAGGTGAAGAACATAGAGGAACGTCCAGTGGAGGATGGTTTCAGAAAAGTGCCGATCAAGCCAGCCGCGCAAATTTCACAATCAGATAAAAGCGGAAGGCAGGAATCGTTTATCAATAGGAAGACGATACCCGATCCTTTTAAGACAGAACCGAGGGACTGGGAAAAGATCCTTCTGCAAACCTGGCTTCCCCGTATTTTCATTTTCGTATTTATAGTCGGTGTGGTATGGGGATTTAAAGCAGCATCTGATTATGGCTGGTTAAATGATTGGGTCAAGATTAGTCTTGGCTATCTTACATCAGCGGTTTTGCTTTTTATCGGATACAAGCAGATGAATCATAAGCGGGAAGTATTGGGGCAGGTCCTGCTTGGTGGCGGCATAGCGGTGCTCATCCTTGCCACTTTTGCCATGCATAGTCTATACGGCATGATTGGACCGATATCGGCTTTTATCCTTCAGGTTATATGGATCATAGGCGGCGTCTGGTTGACGACGCGATTTTCCTCTCAAGCACTCGCAATCATCAGTGTGGTAGGAGGATTTCTTGTACCGTTTTTGATTGAGAGCACCAATCCGTCCATCTACATATTCGTCGGATATGAAACTGTGCTGTTCCTTGTGTTTCTGTTTCTTGCTATTCGGCTTCGGTTTCTTTACTTGTATGTGGCTTCCTTTTTATTATTAAATGGAGCTTTGCTTTTTTATTATGCATTTTCACCGGAAGTGGAAGGAAGTTATCTGCTGACGACAGCCATTATCATTCAGCATGCAGTACTCCTTTATTTCTTCCTGACAACGGAGCATTTCATGAAGGTACAGGCTGGCACAGTATTTAGTAGTGTATTTATTACGTACACATGGGTGTATGGGATATTCCAGGACCTTTCCATTACCCTTTATCTGCTTTTTGGAATTTCAACATATGCAGTATTGAGTTTCCTATGGAAGCAGCAGAAGCATAAAGTCGATCAGCTTGCTATTAACGGATTATTGTTTATGTTCTTCTTCTTCTTCCATTTCTTTTCAGATGAATATTTGGGGGCCTTGCTTCTGCTCCAGGGTATCGGGGCGTATTATGCAGCTTTCAGATACAATAGCTTGGCGAGTAAGGTGCTGTCCTTATTTATCTTCCTGATAGGGACGATGATGGTTTTAGTAGATCCCATTATGGAACCTTTATCCTTCGAGACAGTGCAGTGGCTGATTCTATTGGTGACGTTTGGGCTCGGGATCTGGATTGTCTGGCAGTTTAATCAGGATGTGCGGAAAAGGACGTTGACCATTGGAGGTCTGCTATTCACCTTCTTCACGTTGGTGTTTGTAACACAGCTTACGATGGCAGTGACAAGTGATCTGGCCTATGAAAACCAGACACTGTGGCTTAGCTTTGCCTGGATGACACAAGCCGTTGTATTCATTGGATTGGGCATATGGAAGAGGTTCAATCTTGCAAAATACATTGGTGTAGGATTATTGGTATTGACGCTTGTAAAGCTTATTCTGCTGGATCTGCCGTTTATTTCAATTCAGTTTAAAGCGATTCTTTTTATTGCTTTGGGGCTGATTGGGCTGATAGCTTCGAGGGTGTTCTATAAAAAGAAGTGAAGTGGGGGAGCCTGCAGCTGGAGAGGATGTGCCAGGTGTGGGCTTTTTTATGTGCCGTCCCCCGAAGGTATTTGCCTGTTAGGCAGTACGAAAAGGAGTGATACGTGCCGTCACCTGCAGGTATTTGTCTGTTAGGCGGTACGAAAGGTGTGATTCGTACCGTCCCCCGAGGGTATTTGCCTGTTAGGCGGTACGAAAGTGTGTGATTCGTACCGTCCCCCGAGGGTATTTGCCTGTTAAGCGGTACGAAAGGGAGTGATTCGTACCGTCCCCCGAGGGTATTTGCCTGTTAAGCGGTACGAAAGGGAGTGATTCGTACCGTCCCCCGAGGGTATTTGTCTGTCAGGCGGTACGAAAAGGAGTGATACGTGCCGTCACCCCCAGGTATATGTCTGTCAGGCGGTACGAAAAGGTGCGATTCGTACCGTCACCCGATTGTATTAGTCTGTTAAACGGCACGAATCTGAGTTTTCATCCCACTACCATACCCCCAGCAATAAGACCTGACCGATTATCACACAAGAACGACTTTTCTCGAAAAATTCTGTTAAAATAAATATATACATAAATAAAACTCTTTATTTTTCGCACCAAAACAAGGGGGAAGGTCGATGTTCAAGGATATAAAATCACGAAATAAGCCATTTGTTATGCTGCAGCTGCTTTTATTTTTTTCTGGACTGATTATTGGTGGTATTGGTGTCTACACAGATAACACATTGTATCTCGGATGGATGTTCTGTCTGGTGAGCCTGGCTTTTCTCATGAGAGGCTTGGAAGTCTGGCTCTCGCACAAACAGCAGTATATCGGCTATGTGGTGCTGGGGGTAGTGTATCTGAGTGTGTCCATTTTCTTTTATCCGGTTTGGTGAAGGCTGCTTTCGCATAAATTGTTTCTTTTTACGTACTCAAAGTTAACACGTTATATTACTAGTCCTCGTGCTCTTTTCTGTGTAGTACATACTTTATTACTTTGAATATTAAGCGTAGAGATGCTGTAAAAAATCCAAGTGCCGATTTTTTACGGGCGTAATACAACAAACTTTAAGTAAAGAGCCTTGGTGAGAAAAAGCCGGTAGCGAGTTATAACTCAGCTACCGGCTTTTATCTATAAAATCAAAGCTCATCAAACCCATTGTCCACAACATTCACTTTTGTGTACTGCCGGGATTTCTGTTCGAAAAAGTCTGATTTGCCAAGGTCGACCTCTTCGTATGCCTTGATCCATTTCAAAGGGTTGGAGCGGTATCCTTCGAAGGGGCGTGCGTAGCCGAGCTGATTGCATCGTACATTGGCATAGAATCTAATATAGGCCTCAACTTCCTCTATATCTATCCCTGCAATTTTATCTCCGAGGATATGCCTTGCCCAGTCGATTTCAAGCTCTGCTGCCTCGACAAAGGTTTGGGTGACAATGCTTGCCAATTCATCTGTATCATATTCCGGATACTCCACCAGCACCTCTTTGAAGATTTTTACGAATAGGTCCACATGTATCTGCTCATCCCGGTTGATGTAATTGATCATGGTGCTGGATGCGACCATTTTCTGCTGTCTTGCCAGATGATAGAAAAATGCGAATCCCGAATAGAAAAACAGTCCTTCCAAAATTACATCGTAGACGATGGAATGAAGAAAGCTCTCCACATCCGGCTTATCTGCAAATGCGGCATAACCATTTGTGATAAAGTCGTTTCTTTTTCGGAGTGTCGGTTCAGACCGCCAGTATTCAAAAACCTCTTCCTGTTTTGTCCGGGAAACCAGACTTGACAATACATAGGAATAGGAATGGTTATGAATGACCTCCTGCTGGGCGAGCATGATCATCAGTGCATTCAAGCTGGAATCGGTTAAATAGTCCGCCACTTTTCCTGCGTAATCCGTTTGTATGCTATCCAACAATGCAAGAAGTCCGATGATTTTCAGGAAGGCATCCTTTTCATCAGGCGAAAGCTCGGGAAACTGTTTGATATCCTGGGACATATTTATTTCAAAAGGCGACCAGAAGTTTGCGAGCATTTTTTTATATTTGGGATAGGCCCAGGAAAAGGCGACATCGTCCCAGTTCAGCACGTTCGAGCTTTGGCCGTTTATTATTTTCGTCGATCGGTTTGGAGCGGTTGCGTCCATCAGTAATCGTGAAGTAAGTGTTGCGGTCATCGTTTTTCCTCCTCAGTTATCAGCTTGCGCATGAATCGCATTCTTCTATTTCCTTTGACGTGGACCTGACATAGTAGGTAGTCTTCAATCCCTGCTTCCATGCTTCCAGATGCAGATCTAGGAGCGCCTTTGCCTTGATCCCATTGGTAACATACAGGTTAAAGGAAATCGCCTGGTCAATATGCTTCTGTCTGGCCGCATTCTGGGCGATGCTCCAATGCTGGTCGATATGGTAGGCAGATTTATAGAACCAAGTGGTGCTTGCATTCAAATCAGGGGCAGTCACCGGAATTTTGTAATCCTTTTTTTCCTCGGAGTACACTTTCAGGAAAATGGGATCGATGCTTGCTGTGCTGCCTGCGATAATAGAGGTGGTCGCATTTGGGGCCACTGCCATGAGATAGCCGTTTCGGATGCCGTCTAAGGCTATTTGATCCTGTAAGGCTCCCCAATCAAAAAGGTCATCTGTTTGGTAACCTCTTTTACTGAAATACTCTCCCGTATGCCAATCGGAGCCTTCAAATGCTGGGTATGCCCCTTTTTCCTTTGCTAAGGCTGCACTTGCCCCAATCGTATAAAAGGCGATTTCTCTATAGAGTGAGTCTGCAAATTGTACCGCATCTTCACTTTCCCATTTGATTCCCTCCAAGGCAAGAAGATGATGCCATCCGAATGTTCCCAATCCGATCGCACGGTATTTCTCATTGGTCAGCTTTGCTTGAAGGACCGGAATGTTGTTAAGATCAATGACATTGTCGAGCATCCGGACCTGAATTGCTACTAATCTTTTTAGGACTTTTGCAGGGATTGCCCGCGCAAGATTGATGGAGGAGAGGTTGCATACAACAAAGTCCCCTGGTGTCTTCACCGTCACTATCGCCCCGTCCTTTACAAATTGCTGGTTCGTGGTGGTGGCACTTTGGTTCTGGGTGATTTCTGTACAAAGGTTGGTGCAATAGATCATCCCAAGGTGATGGTTGGGGTTCGTACGATTGACCTCGTCACGATAGAACATAAACGGACTTCCTGTTTCAAGCTGGCCCCGCATGATGCTTTTCATGACATCGATGGCAGGCACCTTATCATGATGCAGGGAAGGATGGTGCACACACTCCCAATACTTATCACGGAAGCTGCCCTCGCCTTTTTGTTCATCAAAATAATCCTCGAGCGAATAGCCCATCACATTTCTTACTTCATGTGGGTCGAACAGGTACCAGTCGCCACGGCTTTCCACTTGTTCCATAAATACATCGGGAAGGCATACACCTGTGAATAGATCATGGGTACGCACCCGCTCATCGCCATTATTTAGCTTGCTGTCGAGAAAAGGGAATATATCCTTATGCCAGACATCCAAATATACAGAGATGGCCCCTTTGCGCTGTCCAAGTTGATCTACACTTACAGCGGTATTGTTCAACTGCTTCATCCAGGGAATGACCCCACTCGATACACCCTTAAAGCCTCGGATATCACTTCCTCGACTGCGGATTTTTCCTAAATACACGCCGATTCCGCCACCTGACTTTGATAGATTGGCAATATCTGTGTTACTGTCATAGATTCCTTGTAAACTATCATCCACAGTATCAATGAAACAGCTCGATAGCTGGCCATAGCTTTTCCCGGCATTGGAGAAGGTGGGTGTCGCGACTGTCATATACAGGTTGCTTAGTGCCCAGTATGCCTCTTTTACCAGGGCAAGACGATTGTTTTCTTCCTTGGCCATCAAGGTCATGGCAATAATCATGAATCTTTCCTGCGGAAGCTCCCACAGAGCCTTGTTGTAGCCACGGGACAGATAACGGTCTGCAAGCGTCTTGAGCCCGATGTATGTAAAAAGCTTGTCCTTTTCGGGATCGATGGACTTTTCCAATTCCTTTATTTCTTCTGTGCTATATGATTCCAAAAGTGCCCGATCAAAAATGCCCACTTCCACCAAGGAATGCAACAGGTAATGGAAATTATCATAGGGGGTATCAGTGCCTCGTGTCTTGCATGCTTCCTCGTATAATTGTTTCAAAAGGATCCGTTCCGCGACAAAGGTCCAATCCGGCTCACTCTCCGAAATGTAGCCAATCGCCTCCAAGGTTAGATGCTTATAGATTTCCGTATTTTGGTTTCCAACCAGCTTAGCTGCTTTTTCATTGAAGGATTCTGTTTCCAGGTGGGGGAACTCGTCCAATATACCAAGGATCCAATCCTTGCTGTCCAATGTCTTGTTCGTATTATTTAAAGTTGAAGTAATCATAAGCCGTTCACTCCGTTTCGCAATAATAAAAGGCTGTTTTCGCATGCATTGTTGCTTTTGACGTATCCCACGCAAACACGTAACATTACTTGCTTTCGTGCTCTTTTCCCATGTAGTATTATTTTCTTTTGAATAATACAGGGAAATATGCTGTAAAAAATCCAAATGCCGATTTTTTACGGACATAAGCAATACACTTTACGAAAAGAGCCTAATAAAAAAAATCCACCCAGGGCCTGAGTGGATCAAACGATATTAGAATACGACATGGAAAATACCTCCAACTCAATAGGGAAGGGGTATTGATTCATGCAAGCTTCTAGCACCGTTTCATCATCTCAACTCCCGAAGAATAAGAAACTAGATCGAAAAGGCAGGTCTCCTGACTTGTGCTTCTTCCTACATTGACCCTTCCCATATAAGAGCCGTTAAGCCTACTTATACAGTGGTGATTCAATTCGTCTGCACTTACAGTTGCGGGGACAGTCCCGGATTTTCACCGGATTCCCTATTAAGTCTCGTTAAAGACACCTTTTTCGCATTAATACTATATGTAGTTGTTTTGCATATTCAAATAACTGTATTTTGTGTTTTTTGATAAATCTATCATAATCCATCTTTAAGTATATTACAATCAAAAAATAAAAAAAGAGCTGCAACAACCGCGGCTCCTATTTGTTCAATTGGAAATCCTGGAGAATCTGTTCGATGGAACCTGTAATCTGGATATCTGTCAAACTCACCCCAGTGGAGATGAATTGCAGGCTGAGTTCCGGTCGTAACCCGGTAATGATCGGTGTAATCCCGATTAATTTCAGGGAACGGATAAGCAGATCTAATGTGTGCACTACCGTCTGATCCAAATTATATACGCCTGAAAAGTCAATAATCAACTTATTGATGGACAAGTTCTTGCTTTTCTGCAAAGTCTCTTCAATCAAGATGCTTGCTCTTAGCTCATCTATTTCCCCAACTAAAGGCAGAACCGCAAGACCTTCAAAAAGTGGCACGATCGGGATGGAAAGTCTGATGAAACTGGTCCGGGTATCCTGTATCTTCTGTTCGGTTGCAACAGTGAATGCATGGCTGAAACCATAGACGATGATATTGAAAATCTCATCAATGTGGATGAAAATTTCAGTAAGTTGATTGAGGTGAATGCCTTCTTTGGCACCTTCCTCCTGAATGAAGGTCCATAGTGCCCGCTTATACAGCGTCATATTGGATAATGCATTCTCCAAGGAGCCGCCAGCCTGAACAGACATGATCCCGACGGATTCACCCCAGTCTTTTGCCTCATCCAATAATGTATTCACCGGGTCCTGCACGTACTTCCCAATAAATTTGATAAGAGTCTGGAAGATTTCTTTTATTTCCGCCTGATGATGTGGATCCCGGTATTCCGAAATTTCAGGATAGGCAAGCCTTATTTCATTCAATATTCTTTCTGATAGTTCAATCTCTGAATCTAGCATTTTCTTCCCGATCTTATAGTGTACTTGTGTAGACATGGTAGTATCCTCACTTTTTGTCAATTTTTATCTATCTTTTATTCTAATCAATAGTAGAACAGATGTATATCTTTACATGCATCACATAGGAAAAAAGTTTTGTTTTATTAATGGAATCCTTGTATCAATTAAATTGGTAAATTCTCCGGCAAGCTAGTATAATCCAAATTGTAGAAAAAAAGGAGTGGCTAAAAATGGAAAAGATACACTTGTCTAAAGAAGTTTCAATTTCCAGGATTGTCCATGGGATGTGGAGATTGCAGGAATGGAATTATTCGAACGAGCAAACACTCTCTTTTATGGAACAGTGTCTGGAAACGGGCGTGACCACGTTCGATCATGCAGATATTTATGGGAATTATATGGTGGAAGAAAAGTTTGGTGAAGCTTTGGCCCTCAAACCCTCTCTGAGAGATGAAATGGAGCTGGTAACCAAGTGCGGCATCAAGCTTATTTCATCCAATAGACCGGAGCATAAAATCAAATATTATGATACAAGCAAAGAGCATATTACCCTGTCGGTTGAAAGATCTTTGAAGAACCTCCAAACGGATTATCTAGATTTACTGCTCATCCATAGACCGGATCCATTCATGAACCCGGAGGAGGTAGCAGAAGCCTTCACTGCTCTTAAGGAGTCAGGAAAAGTGAAAAGCTTTGGAGTATCGAACTTCAAACCTGGAGCTTATCAGCTTTTGAACTCCTATTTGGATTTCAAGTTAGTGACCAATCAAATCGAAATCTCTGCCACACATCTCGAGCATTTCGAAGCTGGAACCATTGAGCTGTGCCAGCAGGAGAGAGTGTCACCAATGGCCTGGTCGCCACTTGGCGGAGGCTCGATTTTCACAAGCCAGGAAGATGGTGTGGTCAGGGTAAGAAATGTGCTTGAACAGATAAAAGAGGAGATTGGTGCTGCCTCGATCGATCAAGTGTTGTATGCATGGCTGTTAGCTCATCCCGCAAAAATCATTCCGATTGTCGGCTCAGGGAAAATTGAACGTGTAAGAGCGGCTGTGGAGGCAACGGGGCTTTCTCTGTCCAGACAGCAGTGGTTTGCAATCTATGAAGCGTACAGAGGACGTGAAGTGGATTAAAATCAAAAAAGCAGGCATCATGCCTGCTTTTTGTGGCTTAAAACTTCAACTGGTTGTTTCTTTTATTGATGAATTTCTTGAATATGTCAGAGAAAAGCATCAGCCCGATAAAACCGAAAATTAAGTATGACAGGTTGAAGTATAGGGCAGGGTCGATCCGAACGTGATCTGCAGCGGCGGCTACCTTGATAATCTGATAGGAATCGATGGCCACTTTAGCTGCAATAAGAACAAATATTGCCACCATAACTCTCCAAAGTAATTTCAACGAAAACCCCTCCATCTTTCTGCATGAAAATTTTTCTATTTGTGAATGCTATAAAAGTTTAATTAATGGGTAAATAAAAGTAGAAAATCGTTGTTAACTATATCAAAAATATGAAAAGATGACAACCCGACTTTCGTACCTGATCTCTGTAATATAACACATGGCGCATAAATTAATCTATCATAACGCACTTTACAGATTATTATATTAGACGTAGAATGAAAAAAGTCGCCTTTTGTGAATTACATACATCTCCTGTAATTTTCTTCAAAAAAACATTATATCACTATTGCAAAAGGGAGGAACATCATGTGAAAAAGAAGAAAAAATTATCACTCACGAAAAAAATACTAATCGGACTTATCGTAGGTATTCTAGTTGGTCTTGCTATTAATCTCTATGCGCCAAGCCTATACGAACCATTTGATAAATTCCTGTTTCAGCCATTAGGTACCATTTTCCTTAACTTAATTACGATGCTGGTTGTTCCAATTGTACTTATCTCCATTACACTTGGTGTAGTGGGATTGGGAGATACAAAGAAATTGGGATCGATCGGTCTTAAGACAATTTTATTTTTCCTGGTGACGACTTGTATTGCCATAATTATCGGATTAACATTGGCTTCTGTCATCGAGCCTGGAAATGCAGGAAACTTTGAAGATATGATTGTTGATGAGCTTTCAGAAGATCAGGCTCCGGAAGAAGCGCCTCCTGTCCAAGAGACCCTGCTGAATATTATTCCTAAAAATCCGGTAGAAGCTCTTGCAAAAGGGGAAATGCTTCAAATCATCGCTTTTGCGGTCTTTCTTGGATTTGCCATAAATGCGTTGGGAGAGAAGGCATCCGTTGTCAAAACCTTCTTTGAACAAGCCAATGATATCGTCATGTACCTTGTGCATGTTGTAATTAAAACGGCGCCATATGGAGCATTCGGGCTGATCGCTTCTGCGGTGGGCGGCCTTGGGATCGATGCTATCAAGGCGATGAGCGCCTATTTTATGGTAGTGGTGCTGGCATTGTTAATCCACTTTACTGTAACATATGGTGGAGCAGCATTATTCCTGGGTAAAGTAAACCCGATCACATTCTTTAAACGATTTGTTCCCGCAATGAGTGTTGCATTCAGTACTTCAAGCAGTAATGCCACTCTTCCTGTATCAATGGATGTAGCCCAGGAAAACCTTGGTGTGCCAAAGCGTATAAGCAGTTTTGTTCAGCCGCTTGGTGCGACCATCAATATGGACGGAACGGCAATCATGCAAGGGGTGGCAACGGTGTTTATTGCACAGGTGTATGGAATTGATCTGTCACTTACGCAATTACTTACGGTTGTCGGCCTGGCGGTTGTAGCAAGTATCGGGACAGCCGGTGTACCTGGTGTTGGATTTATCCTATTGGCGATGGTTTTACAATCTGTAAACCTTCCAGTTGAGGGTATCGCATTAATATTAGGAATCGACCGCCTTCTAGATATGACAAGAACAGCTGTCAACATTACAGGTGATGCAGTAGCGGCCTACGTGGTTGCGAAATCAGAGGACAGCAGTATACAAATACCTGAAAAAGAAATGGATTAATTGAAGGGCCTGGGACTTTATGTGCCGGCTCTAAATACCGCTATTGATTTCCGTGCAAGACTTCGCTTTCCGCGGGTGACCCGTGAGCCTCCTGGGCTTCGCCTGCGGGGTTCACATTGGCCACTGCTCCCGCAGGACAAGGAAGGCTTCGTAAGCCATGCATCGCACGCAGAAAATGCTCGCATTTTCAAGGAGTCTACGTCTTGCACTCCAATCAACCGCTAGTGTAAACTAAAGCCTAAACGAATATTTTAATACTTTTAAAAAGCCGAACTAATTTGAATGAAAACTCAAATTAGTTCGGCTTTTAATTAGACTAAAACACTTTTGTCCCAGCCTTTTCGAATTTCTGTTGCTTCTCTTGTCACTACGAGGTTATTTTCAGTCCCACTACCCCGATGATAATCATGGAAAGCAGGAGCATGCGGATGATGCTTTTTGATTCCTTGAATAGAAGCATGCCTAGAAGAACACTCCCCGCCGAACCGATACCTGTCCAGATGGCATAGGCCGTACCCATCGGTATTTCCTTCAATGAAAGTGAAAGAAAGTAAAAGCTCATCATTCCGATTACAATAAAGAGGAAAGAAGGAAGGAGACGCTTGAATCCTTCAGCCTTTTTAAGCGAAAGAACAGCTCCAATTTCACAAAAGCCTGCTATCGTCAAATAGATCCAAGCCATATTATCCTTCCTCCCCTTGAACTTCTGCAGGAGTCGTGAGTTTCAATCCAACAATTCCTGCAAGCATCAATCCTATGAAAAAAAGCTTAGAAGCACCAGCAGATTCCTCAAAGAAAAGTATACCGACAATTGCTGTCCCTGCTGCTCCAAAGCCCGTGAAAATGGCGTAGGCTGTTCCTATCGGCAAAAACTTCAAAGATTTCGAGAAAAGGTAAAAGCTGACCGCAAGGGTTAAAATCGTAACCACGCTCGGCGCAAGCTCCGTAAAGCCATTGGAAAAGCGCAGTCCAAGCACCCAAACTATTTCAAGTAGTCCTGCTATAAAGATGAAGATCCAATGCATGTTAAATTCCTCCTTGATGTATTCCCTTCCAGTAATGATCAAAAGCATGGGAAACCTTTGCTTCATATTCTTCAGGCTGGTAAAAAAAACGTTGGACAAAAAGCCCATCTATTAAACAATAAAAGGCATCAATCAATGGTGGAATCTCCTGCTCATTTATTTGTTCTGTCCGGATGGCCTCGATGAATATCCTGTTCAGGATCTCGGTTGTATGCGCTTCACTCTGTTTGAATTTTTCATAGGTCAACGCTTGAAATTGTTCTTCCGGGAAAAGCATCGAGCGCTTGTAAAGAAGCCCAAGCTCCTCGTCCTTCCAAAAATCAACCATGCTTGTAACCATTCCAAGCAATTGCTCTCTTGTCGACAGGTGATTGGCATTTTGATAGGTCATGGTGATTTTTTTTGTAAATACATCCACCAATTCAATAATGACGGTTTTAAATAGTTCATCCTTGTTCTTGAAATGCGCATAAAGGGAGGGCTTTTTAATTCCCACCAAATTGGCGACATCATTAAGAGAAGTACCATAGTATCCTCTTTGGGCAAAAAGCTGGAGTGCACTTTTTTTTATTTTATCGTAAGTGGAAGGGGGCAAAATTTATCGGCACCTTTCTTGTTGTTCTTGGCTACCTACCGTTCGTTAGGTTACAAACATATACTACAACGAACTTTCCAAAAAAGCAATCTCTATGTTTTATATAAACGATATGGGGTATGTAAAAGTAAGAGATGAGGGAGGAATTGATGTGAAAAGAAGATTGAAGAAGAAGCTTGAAAAAAGACAAGCTCTATTCAAGTCCCATGCTGAGCATCGTGCCATCGGGCATACGCAGCGTCTGGTCCATGCACATCAGAGAACTCAAAGTAATACACATAAAGCGACTGCACGAGAGCAATGAGGAGGGTATTTCCTTGAGTAAAAACACATTACGGACAAAGAATCAGAGTTTATCGGAAAAGGCAAGATATGCCGAGGACGGATCCTCCTTAAAAAAGGATGCAAAAAGCGTGAGCCGGATCAGTCGGCATATGGAGCGGGAAAAGAAGCGGAAAGAGCAGAAGGCACTTCAGCCTGCCTATGAAGTCTTTGTGAACGACAACTCTTTCCGTGTCACAGGAGTAAAATCAGAGGAAGAAGCCATTGATAAACTTTCCAAGTGGAGCGCCTTCCACAATATGGTCAACAAGATGAAGCAAAACGATGAGGAAGTAAATATCCATGCCAAGAAAATTCAGGGATAACAAAAACACGCCACATATGAATCGTGGCGTGTTTTTGTTGGTTTTCCATTAGATAAATTGCTTAAAAACACTGGAATGATCTGATTCTGTTTGTGTCTATACCGAAGTATACCCAAGTGAAGAACCACCAACGGTAGCCGGCTACAGATCTTCTGCCTATGAATGTAGGCCAGAACCAGAAAGCTTCCCCGTTATTCAGTCTTACCCAAGTATAACGACGTAAGCATCCCCACATCGCTCCCGGATCTACTGCAAGTGCAGTTGGCCCACCAGCACCATAGCCCATCACTTCAGGTGGAGGGGATGATGGAGGAGGTCCCGGTGGAGGACCACCCTGCCCTCCTCCTTGTCCAGGAGGTCCGAATCCGCCCGGTCCTTGTCCTGGGGGTCCCAATCCTCCTCCTGGCCCTTGACCTGGCGGAGGTCCGAATGGTGGAGGACCTCCTTGCCCTTGCCCGGATCCTGGTCCGAATATTGGAGGCAATCCAGGTAATTGTCTATATGGATACATAGGGATATCTCCTTTCGTGTAGCATCTATATACGGTATGCGTTTGCCTATGGATTGGTGAAGATGGGCGTTTGAAAGCACAAAAAAAGCCAGGTCTTTCCAGGAAGGAAAGACCTGACTAAGCCGTCTATCATTTTGCAACAAGTACCGGACAGGTGGCGGAATTTGTGACCTTATCGCTGACACTGCCCAGAATAAGTTTCTTTAAACCACCTAGTCCTCGGCTGCCGATAATGATCAGGTCATGATTTTGGGTTTGAGCAAACTTGCAGATGGTTTTGGCAGGATCTCCGAACATTACTTCCACCGGAGCTTCAACGCGTTCCTGTGCCAATAGTTCCCGAATTTCCATGGATGCTTCCTCTGTCGGATCATAATTTGTAGCCTGTGGAGGTCGGTCGGTCGGGACACGCTCTTTCACATTGTTGGCGTACATATTCATACCTTGGAGTCCAAATCCTCCGACAGGCATGACTTCAGGCTGCCTTGATGAAATGGAGGCTCCCGTCATTTTTTCCTCGAGTACCTGCAAAACCGTAATATTTGTATCAAGTCTTCTCATCATGTCGATGCCGAGTTTGAGAGCTTTGACGCTTCCTTCTGATCCATCATATGCAATGAGGATGTTGTTGAACGAGTGCATGTTATTCCTCTCCTTTTTTTAATCTGGTCGTTTGTAATTTAAGTACCCTGTACCTAGACTTTTAAACGTAGACAAAGAGTGGAGGGGAAGGATTTTTTTGTAAAAAACTACTGGATGGAAATATGCCTGAACTCTGTTACATCAAACAATCCTGATTGTGTAAGCTTTAGGGCAGGAATAACAGGCAGGCTCAGAAATGAGAGCGTGACAAATGGATTGAAATCAAGCTCCATCCCTATTTCTGTTAATGCGTGATGAAGGGTGTGTATATGATCTAATACCTGCTCCAAAGGCTCCTTTGACATCAACCCGGCAATTTCCAAAGGCAGGGTGGCGATTGTTTTTTGCTGAGATACAATGACCAATCCTCCCTGTATATCCTGAAGTGTTTGAATGGCAACGAGGAGATCATCGTCATTGGTTCCAACCGCTACTATATTATGAGAGTCATGCGCAACGGTTGATGCAATCGCTCCACTTTTCAACTGCAACCCTTTCACGATGCCAATTCCAATTTTCCCGGTGCTTTTATGCCTTTCGACTACTGCAAGCTTCAACTGATCATTCTCTGTGCATGGAACGAATTCCCCTGCCCTGGTTTGTACCGTTTCTTTTATGTGGTTGGTGACAAGGCTGTTTGGGATGATTTCAATAACGCTGCATGGTACTGAACCATCCAAAGTCAGCTTTAGGTCTTCCTTTGAACACGTTTTGATGCGAACAGAATTTGTGAGTTCTTTAGGGGCGAAAAGAGGAGCCCTCGCTAAGCCCTTTGATTGGTCTGTTACTAGTTTTCCGCGTTTCATGACTTTTTCTATCTCAAGATTCTTCAGATCCCCTACTAAAACAAGGTCCGCGTGGTATCCTGGCGCGACCGCACCTTTTTGGGGGAGGGAGTAGCATTCAGCTGCATTCAATGTGGCCAACTGAATCGCAAGCAACGGATCCATCCCCTCTTGAATCGCGAGCCGAATATTATGGTCGATGCTTCCTTCCCGAACAAGATCGTCAAGGTGTTTATCGTCCGTGCAAAACAAAAAGCGCCTTGCATTTCTGTTATTAACAGCAGGCAACAGTGCCTTCAAGTCTTTGGCAACCGACCCTTCCCGAATCATGACATACATCCCCTTCCTGATTCGGGACAAAGCCTCTGCTGCAGTAACGCATTCATGATCGGATTTTATCTGGGTACTGCGGTAGATATTGATTCCTGTTTCGGTCAATCCTGCACCATGCCCATCTATCTGCTTTCTTTCATTCCATGCTTGGGTAAGTTTTCCGATCATATTTTCATCGGTGTCCCTGACTGCCGGAAAGTCCATCACTTCTGCCAGTCCCAGTACTCTATCATTCTCGTAAAAAGGTGAAGATCCCTTGCATGCAGGGTGGCACCATTCTGTTCAAATGGTGTAGCAGGGACACAGGAAGGCAGCATGAAATATACATCCACCAACGAATCCTTGGTTGCATCAATCATGAACTGCACACCAGCGGCACCGCTGACATTGGCGATTTCATGCGGATCGGTGATGATGGTGGTTACCCCATGCTCGATTAAAGTATTGGTGAAATGAAAGGGGTGGACCATAGAGGATTCCATATGGACATGACCATCAATGAATCCGGGACATATATACGCACCTTTGGCATCCATGTAATCTATAGCTTCGTAATCTCCTATTCCAATAATCATTCCGTCTTTTATCGCTAGATCGTCCTCAATGATTTCGAGATTGAACACGTCAACGATTTTCCCGTTTTTGATGACAAGGTCAGCGGGAGCGGATTTGGCAGAAGCTTTGATTAGATTTGTCAAGTTGGTTGTATTCATTTTATTCTCCTCCAATAAAAAATAAAAACTCCATGGAAATCCTGGAGTTTGACATTAGAGAAGTGGCAAAGAGGCTATCATTTGTTTTCTTTCTACATAAAAAGTAGTATTAGTCGAAAACATACATATAGTATTTGCTCCATCCCGTAGTCAAACTGTTTAAGGCAGTTTGGTAGAAACTTATGGACCATATCTCCAAGATTATACGAGTAGCACTTTATACTTATTCAGCTAGGTAATTGTTCATCATTATAGTGGGTGAAAAGAAGGCGAGTCAAGGAAATTGGAATTCGCGCAATTATTAGAATTCTAATTTTGTGGTTCATCTTCTTGTAAAATGGGTAAGTAGTAATGTTCATAGTGAAACAGAAAGCGGATATACAGGGTTCCGTAGTAGTTTATTCTAATGGATGAAGACAGGAATTATGTATGCTTACCCTAAAAAAAATCGGGGCTGTTCCGAATTACTGTAAAGATTTTTGTAGTGAAATAGGGGGTTCTTATGGCGAAGAGAGTAGAAAGAAATAAGAAAAAGGTCAGCCTGCGAGCCTTGTTTTTAATGGCTGGATTATTCGTGCTAATCGTATTGCTAGGGATGCAATTATATATTAATACAAGGGATGTCAGTGCTTTGACCGAACCTTTGCCACAGGCGACTGTAATCTATGACCGTCATGGTGAAGTTGCGAGTAAACTGACTGCAAGCAAAATAGAGGGAGTATCAAGTGAGGACATTCCTGATGTGATGAAACTCGCTGTCGTAGCGGTGGAGGATCGTCGTTTTTATGAGCATGACGGTTTCGATTTCGTTGGTACCCTCCGTGCGTTTTCCACTAATGTCAAGGCAGGGGGAGTCGTACAGGGCGGAAGTACCATTACACAGCAGCTGGCGAAGAATGTATTTTTGACACATGAAAAAACTTTCAAACGGAAATTTGATGAGTTTTTCCTGGCCAAGAAGGTGGAAAAGGCCTACACAAAGGATCAGATTATCAGCCTTTATTTAAATCAGATATATTTTGGTGAGGGAGCATGGGGAATCAAGAATGCAGCTGCCGTTTATTTTGCAAAGGAACCTAGCGAATTGACACTGGCGGAAGCGGCCACCATTGCCGGATTAATTAAAGCACCTTCAGCCTTATCGCCGTTGAATAATCCGGAGCGTTCCATCGAAAGAAGAAATCTGGTCCTGCACCTGATGTATGATCAGAAGTTTATTACACTAGAAGAGCTCGAAGCCGCCAAAGCGGAAGAGTTGAAGCTTGAAACGAGAAATGTCGATCCATATGAAGGGAAATATCCAAGCTATATGGATTACATTCTCGAGGAAGCCAATAAAATGTACGGCATCAGTGAAAGTGAGCTATTGGCAGGTGGGTACAAAATCTACACGTCCCTTGAGCCTAAAGCTCAGGAAGCCTTGGAAAATGTTTATGCCGACCCGGCCAACTTCCCGACGGCTCCGAGCGGAGAAGTCGCGCAGAGCAGCGGTATTTTAATGGATCCCAAGACAGGGGGAATTCTTGGGCTTATTGGAGGAAGGGACTACAAGTTCCGTGATTTCAACCGGGCTTCACGACTCGCCAAGCAGCCTGGTTCCACGGTGAAGCCTTTATTGGTTTATACACCTGCCCTGGAAAAAGGCTATGATATGTACGATATGTTAAATGATTCACCGATTGATATAGACGGGTATAAGCCGCTGAATCATACACTTGATTACCGTGGGGAAGTATCGATGTATGATGCTGTACTGAACTCATATAATGTTCCAGCGGTCTCCCTCTTACATGAGATGGGAGTTGAAACGGGTGTTGAAGCGGCAAAGAAATTGTATCTGCCGATTACAGAAAATGATCATAACCTAGCAGCCCTTGCTCTTGGTGGATTTGATAAAGGAATCGCACCTAAGCATCTGGCAGAGGCCTACACCATTTTCCCGAACAAGGGCGAGCTTGTCGAATCCCATGCCATTTTGAAAATTGAAACGGGAGACGGCGATGCGGTTGCTAACTTTGAAGGTGAAAAAGAACAGGTCGTTTCCAAGGAAGCAGCGGAAAAAATGACCTATATCCTTCAGAATGTTGTGGAGGAAGGCAGTGGGAAGAATGCCATCATTCAAGGCAGGGAAGTGGCAGGAAAGACTGGATCCACTCAAACAAGGGATGATAACCATAAAGCCACCTCCAACCAGTGGTTTGCCGGCTTCACGCCACAGGTGGTCGGGGCTTTCTGGATCGGATTCGATAAGCCAACAGAAGATCTATACCTTCCGATCATTTCGGGGGCAGGCAGTCCATCAGCGAAGATTTTCCAGCAGGTAGTGAGTGAAGCATGGAAGGATGAACCGGTGGAGTCCTTCAACCTTCCTGCTTTTGGAAAGCCAAAAGCACCTGTAAAGAAGGAAGAAGAGTCCCAAAGATCCTCTGATAATGACAATCAGGGCGAAGGAAAAAAAGAGGAAAAGAAAAAAGATAAAGGGAAAGACAAGAAAGATCGCGATAAAAAGGATAAAGACGAAGACGATGATGACGATGATGATGATTAACCACTGATCATAGAGAATGAGTGCCAAGTCCTTGATTTAGGACTTGGTATTTTGAGTTTGCGAACCGTAGACTATGCTGAAAAGGGAAATGGCTGATATCCCTCATGTTTCCGCCGATATATGGATCAAACGGTCGATAATAAATATTTTCGGCCGATACTGGGTAAGGAATGGCTGGCTGATATATGAAAATATCGGCTGAAATCAAGATTTTTGCATCCCAAGTCATCATGATAGTATATTGAACGATGAAGCAGGCTGGAATTTTGAATAGGAAATGGAGGAAATTCGAATGAAAGCACTTGTATTTGATAAATTTGGCGGTCCGGATGTTCTGTATTACACGGAAATTCCGGATCCTGTAATAGGTGATCATGAAATTTTGGTTAAGACGGAAGCGGTTGGTTTGAATTTTGCTGATATCTATCGTAGAAAAGGCAATTACCATCTTGCAGGTGAGCCGCCTTATATTCTTGGATATGAAGGGGCGGGAGTGGTCTCAGAAGTGGGAGCTGCTATTACGGACATTAAGGTTGGTGACAAAATAGGCTTTGCTGATGTACCATATGCGAATGCGGAATATGTTGCAGTACCTTACGAGAAAGCAATTCCTCTTCCTGATAAGATTTCATGTGAAACGGCTGCGGCAGTTTTGCTTCAAGGACTCACGGCACATTACCTTGTGCACGACAGTTATCCTGTTAAAAAAGGGGACACAGTTCTCGTCCATGCAGCAGCCGGGGGAGTCGGTCAGCTTTTGACCCAAATGGCTAAACTGCTTGGTGGTAAGGTAATCGGATTGACTTCCTCTGAGGATAAGGCGGCTATCGCAAAAGGTGCAGGTGCGGACGAGGTGTTTCTGTACGGTTCCGATTGGGTGGCTGACGTGAAAAAGGCAACTTCGGAGCAAGGCGTTGAGGTAGTGTGCGAGTCAATCGGTTCGACCTTGGCATCAAGCTTTGAGGCAACAAAAATTGGCGGGACGGTTGTGTTCTATGGAATGGCAGGCGGCGATCCAGTACCTGTCGATCCCAGGATGCTGATGGACACCTCGAAGACCCTGACAGGCGGCGACCTTTGGAATGTTCTGACTTCCCGGGAAGAGAGGGTAGCACGTTCGCACCAGCTGTTTTCCTGGATTGCAGAGAACCAGTTGGAAATTGCGGAGCCGACTGTTTTTTCCTTAGGTGATGGAGCCAAAGCCCACGAGCTTTTGGAGAACAGAAAAAGTACCGGAAAAATATTGTTGAAGCCTTAAGATGACGCCTGGTAATCCTTTTGAATTGCCGGGCTTTTATTGATGTAACGGCGATGGATTGAAACACATCCTTTCATACCGCCACCCGGCAAAATACTTGAAGGTGACGTAAGGAAACACACACTATCACTCCACACGAACCATTTGAGTAAGCCTCCATCACTACCTGCCTCTCCTCCTTGAGACCGATAGAAAATTACCCGTAAGTCCGTTACCCTTGTTTACTAATCAAGGTAAAATGATGCTAGATAACAAGATGATGGTGGGGGATAAATGGATGAAAAGCATGGTGCAAATCTTTAAAAATCGCAATTACAGTCTTTTGTTTTTGGCAGCATTTACTTCGCAGATGGGGAATATAATTGGAATTGCCGCTTTTATGCTTTACCTGTTGGATAGATTTTCAGAAAAGCCGTTTTACGCGGCCATTACGGAGCTTATGTACTCCTTGCCTACCCTGGCAGTATTTTTTCTGGTAGGGGTGCTGGCAGACAGGATGGACCGGCAGAAAATTGCTGCCAATAGTGATTGGATCTGTGCATTCCTGTCACTTGGATTGCTTGGTGCCATCTACATAGATTTTATGCCGTTGATTTTTGCCCTATTGTTTCTGCGCAGCGCGGTTTCAAAATTCTTTTATCCGGCGCAAGGAGCCATGATACAAGGAATTCTCTCCAAGGATGAATATACGGTGGCAGCAGGATTAAACCAGATGACCAGCAGTTTGTTCATGCTTTTCGGAAATGCTCTCGGTATCTTCATCTACTGGTCCATCGGGCTACAAGGCGCAATCATAGTCGATTTCGCCACGTATATAGTTAGCGCGCTATTAATCCGGGCGTGCGTGCTTTCCGAGGAAGTTCGCCTGCCAAATGGAACTCACAAGTGGAAGGAAATCAACATCAAATTTGTAGCCAAGGATTTTAAAGCGGGGCTCCTTTACATCCTGAAAAGTCCGCTGCTCGTCTATTTGATCATTGGATTCTTTGTTTTTGGGATTGTGAACGGCGGGATGTCTGTCATGCCGGCCTATATTTTGAAATATAAACTGGCGCCAGACAATTATGAGGAAATCATGGTTCTTGTAGGAGTTGTATTTGGTATCTCGGTGCTTTTGGGCAGTATCATAGCTTCCATGCTTGCCAAAAAGCTGAAGCTCTATCAAATGGTGATCATTGGCGTAGGGGTGTCTGGAGCTTTTGTTATTGCCTCGGGGTATAGCACGTCGATATTCTACTACTTGGCATTCAGTGCACTTGTTGGATTAAGTCTGCCATTTGTGAACATCGGAATTGGGGGCTGGCTTCCAAGAATCGTAGATCCGAAAATGATGGGGCGGGTGCAGGGATGGATTACGCCAGTGATGATGCTTTCGCAGTCCATCACTCTTGGAATTATCGCGTTGACTTTCCAGAAGGTTGTCAGTGTAGAGGGGATCTATGTGTTGGTAGGTGGATGTCTGCTTTTTGTCTCATTTTTCTATATGGCCACCCTTCCAAAACATTCAGAAGAGGAAGAGGAGGCGCCAGAGGCTCTAGAAAAATCAGCCTCGGTTTGAGGAAGTTGAAGAAGGTGTTATCCACTTCGGTTAGCATCTTTTATTTTGAAAATAAACATTTCCATAATTTTCATGTGATGTTAAAATATCCAATGGGACATCCAGTTGGAAGAGAAAGGATGATTTTACAAAGTTTTTACACTAGTAAACGTAATGCCACGATATAGTTAGAAAAGAAAGAAAAAACCAGTAAATTCTTAGGGGATATGTGAGATGAAAAAATTAATCGGCTTTTCATTGAAAAACAGAGCGGCAATCATTATTATGGTATTTTTGGTTTCGGTTATGGGGGTCTATTCCACTACAAAGCTGCCAGTCGAATTTTTGCCTAGCGTCGATAATCCGGTGATCACCGTGACGACGATTGCACAGGGGATGGATGCGGAAACGACGGGAGATACGATAACAGAACCGATTGAAAGCGGTTTGAAACAACTTGCGAATGTGGAGCAGATGGTCTCTTCCACTAGCGAAGGACTTTCAAGAATAGATATATATTTTAATAACGAAGCAGATCTGAAAGAGTCAAATCAAGAGGTGGAGAGGATCGTCAATCAGCTGCCATTGCCACAGGAGGCGATGAAGCCCTTTGTTGTCCTGTTGAACACTTCGATGATTCCGATTGCACAGATCGGTGTTCAAACAAATGAGGGAATGACACTTGAAGACGAACAGGTAATCAAAGAAAAAATCCTGCCGCAAATGGAAGAGGTTGAAGGAGTATCCACTGTCTCTCTGTACGGTCAATCAAGCACAGAGCTTTTGATTGAAGTAGATCCGGCAAGCCTCGAGGAGAAGAAATTGACTGCTATGCAGGTAATGATGGCGCTTCAAGGCAAAAGCATCTCGGTTCCATCCGGGCAGTTGAATGTGGATGGCTCCTCTACCGCAGTGAGAGTGGTTGGGGAAATCAATGATGTGAGTGACATTGAAGCGATTATGCTTGCTCCAAACGTTGAGTTGGGTGATGTGGCATCTGTATCGATCAATCAATACTATGAGGCGCTTACCCGTTTGAATGGTGCTGATGGATTGGCCTTTATTGTTACGAAGGAAACAAGTGCAAATGCCGTAAATGTCGGTAAGGCAATGGACGAGAAGCTGGAAGAGTTGGCAAAGGAATATCCCGCTTACAACATAAACATGCTCTTCTCCACTGCAGCCGAAGTGGAAAGTGCAGTATATGGAATGGCACGCGAAGTGGGAATCGGAGCGGTAGCGGCCACCTTTGTCATCCTATTGTTCTTAAGAAATATCCGAACAACCTTTATTGCAATCGTTAGCATTCCGCTTTCCATACTTATAACGATGTTTTTGTTAAAACAATCAGGGGTAAGCTTGAATATTCTGACCCTTGGGGGATTGGCGGTCGCTGTTGGTAGACTTGTAGATGATAGTATCGTGGTCATGGAAAACATCTACCGAAGACTGCAGCTTGAACAACTTTCGAAAGAGCTTGTCATCGATTCGACCAGAGAAGTGGGAATGGCGATTACCGCGTCGACCCTTACAACTATTGCAGTGTTCCTGCCTGTTGGATTTGTATCAGGCTCGCTTGGTGAGTTTGTCCTTCCGATGATCTTGGCGGTTGTGTATTCCATCATGGCTTCCTTGCTTGTTGCTTTGACTGTGGTACCGATGCTGAGTTTTATGTTGTTGAAGAAAGTGAAGCAGCAGGAGGAAAAACCAGCATTAAGATATAAGAAAGTCCTGCAATGGTCCCTGTCTCATAAATTCATTGTCCTTGCAGCTTCTTTCGTGATATTTCTTGCATCCATTGGCGGATATTTTCTGATTCCGCAATCCAATGTGGAGTCAGAGGTGGAGTCAGCAGTAAGTGTCAATCTTACCTTCCCTAAGGACATGGATCCTGAACTGGCAAGGGAGAACGCGCTTCTGTTTGAAAAAGAGCTTTTGAAAGAAGAAAAAGCGGACCAAGTGCTGCTTCGTATGGGGATGGCACAGGAGGATGCAGAATTTGGCCAGGTGACACAATCGAATGTCGCAGCATTTTTCGTCATGTTTGAAAAAGGGAAAGATGTGGACGCTTTTATCGAGGAAACAAAAGAGAAGGCATTGAACTTTAACGCTGTCGAAGTGGAAGCCATGAAAAATTCCTTTGGTGGATTTGGGGGAAGCGGGATCCAAATCGATGTTACAGCTGCCAATGAAGAGGAGCGGGTAGCTGCAACAGAAATGGTGCTGCAAGAGCTGAAGCATATAGATGGCTTGGATAAAATCACTTCCAACTATGAAGAGATGCAGTCCGAGTGGAAGGTGGAAGTGAATCAGTCTGAAGCCGAAAAAGCGGGATTGTCAGCCCAACAGATCGGGGAACAAGTGAAAATGGCTTTGGCAAAAACACCGATGGGAGAAGTGACAGTATCCGGGGAAAGACTCCCAGTAACCTTTAAATACAACCACAATGGATTGGATTCACAAGAAGAGCTGCTTGCCTTGAAGCTTGCTTCCCCAGTGGCAGGTCTAGTGGAACTTAAGGATGTAGCAACCGTTAAAGAGCAGAATATTAAAACGCAGATTTTCCACAAGGACGGGGAAGAAACGATACAGGTTTCAGCAGAAATTGTGGGAGAGGATGTCCGAAAAATCGGTCTTGAGGTAGATACGATGATCAAGGGTCTTAACCTTCCTGATGGAGCGAATGTGGCTGTTGCCGGTGTCACCGAATCAATGCAGGAAACCTTTATGGACCTGTTCAAGATGATGGGGATAGCCATTCTGCTTGTATATCTGATCATGGTCATTACATTTGGTGAAGCTCGTGCTCCATTCGCCATTCTATTCTCGCTGCCGCTTGCAGTGGTAGGTGGAGTAATCGGATTGATCGTGACGGGAACCTCGCTTGATATGAATGCACTGATCGGCGCATTGATGCTGATTGGAATCGTGACAACCAACGCGATTGTGCTATTGGAGAGAGTCATTCAGAACAAACAAAGGGAGCTGCCAACAAGGGAAGCACTGCTTGAGGCGGGATCCACAAGACTTCGTCCGATCGTGATGACAGCAGTTACGACAATCGCCGCGATGATGCCGCTTGTTTTCAGTCATGCAAGTGCCAGCAGTCTTGTATCAAAGAGTTTGGCTGTTGTTGTTATCGGGGGGCTGACCGTTTCCACGGCACTTACCCTGATTGTTGTTCCGGTTGTCTATGAAATGCTCGATGGCTTCGGAAAGAAATCCAAGAAGAAACGTAGATGGTTTGGGCGTAAAAATAAGGATAAAAGTCCAATCGAAATCAGCGGAAATTAAAAAGTTTTGACAAACCGGAGAAAGCTGATATAAGATTGGTATCAGAAAATGGTTTCCACCTTTTTCACTAACTTCATAGTTTTCTACCACTAGGGGTGCCTTCAAAAGGCTGAGATTAGAGTGAGACTCTAAGACTCTTAGAACCTGATCTGGTTAACACCAGCGTAGGGAAGTGGTCGGTCGAGCTCTCCATCTCTTTATTTCGAGTGGCAGAGAATTGCGAAATATACTCAACCACCTTTCCTGCGTAAGCGAGGAAGGTGGTTTTTTGTTTTTTTTTTCGTGAAAATTGTTGATTTAAGAATAGGGGGGACTAAAAACAAGATGTCACCATTAAATACCCTGTTGGTCTCCGTTCCAGGCGTTCGCTTTCCGCGGGCGGCCTCGGGAGCCTCCTCGACGCTACGCGTCTGCGGGGTCTCCCTTGACACGCTGCTCCCGCAGGAGTCTCACGCCTTGCACTCCAACCAACAGGGGGTGACCAAAGTGAGAAATTTACCTTACTAAAAGTAGAAAAATTGGATTTTGTCTCAAATTTTCATTTCAGTAGCGAATTGGATTGATTTTTAGGCTTTTCCTTTTAGCAAATAATGTTATGAAACTGAGTTGATTGTAGCGGAGGTCACTTGACTCCTGCGGGAAAGTAGAGGGCATGGGAGACCCCACAGGCGAAGCCGAGGAGGCTCCCATCCGTCCCCGCGGAAAGCAAGTGTCCGGAGTGGAAATCAACGGGCTAAATCTGATGTGTACATTTATTTTTACCTAAATAGCAACGATGAATACGAAAAAAGCCTTTTATTAAAAGATTTCGACAGGAGGAAGAAGGATGAAATTTTCACAGGAATTACGCATGAAGGCAGATCCTATCTGGGAGGCTAGCTTTCACCATCCATTTGTAACGGGGATAGCGGATGGCACTTTGTCGTTGGAGTCATTCAAATACTATGTGTTGCAGGATGCCTACTATTTAAGCCACTTTGCAAGAGTGCAGGCCTATGCAGGAGCCAAAGCTTTCGATCTACATACAACATCCAGAATGGCTGCCCATGCACAAGGTACGTATGAGGCAGAATTGTCCCTGCATGAGAATTTTTCCAAGAGATTGGGAGTGTCGGAGGAGGAGAAAATAAGCTTTAAAGCGGCGCCTACTGCACACGCCTATACTTCCCATATGTACCGTGCCGTCCTTACCGGGGGGCTTGGGGAAGTCATTGCTGCCCTGCTTCCATGCTATTGGCTATATTACGAGATTGGAGAAAGGCTGAAGGATGCCACACCAGAGGAGCCGATCTATCAGGAATGGATTGCCGCCTATGGTGGGGAGTGGTTCCGCGAGCTTGTGGAGGAACAGATTAATAGATTGGATGAGCTTGCGGAAAAAGCGACAAAAGAAGAGCAGGAAAGGATGATGGAGTATTTCATCATCAGCAGCAAGTATGAATATTCCTTCTGGGAGATGGCCTATACCTTAGAAAAATGGCCTGTCGGGGAAATTCAAATAAACGCGTAAAGGATGAAGAAAATGAAAAAGGGATTAAAATTGACGGATATTCTCGTCACCATTGTGATCGCATTGGTGTTTGGAATCGTCTATAAAATCTGGGGACCGGTCTATAGTATGTTAACGCCATTGGGACTGCAGATTCAGGAGCTATCCTATGGCATGTGGTTCATTGCAGCATCTGTTGCCTATCTGCTTATCCGAAAAGCAGGTGTCGCCTTCTTGGCGGAGGTGGCCGCTGCCTCGGGTGAATTTCTCGTCGGTTCGGAATATGGATTGATGGTACTTGTTTATGGCGTGGTGCAAGGGCTTTTTGCTGAGGCTGTATTCATGGGCTTCCGCTATAAAAAGTTTGACATGATGGTTGTTTCAATCGCAGGTGTTGCTGCTGCAATAGGATCTCTTCTGATGGACTTGTTCAGAGGCTACCTGTTTGATTATGTGTGGTGGAATGTGACGCTGTTGATTTCTTTCCGAATCATCGGTGCCATCCTTTTATCAGGTGTACTTGCCTATATATTGGTAAAAGCGTTGGAAGCAACGGGTGTCACAAGTTTATTGCGTCCTGCGAGCAAAGAGGACTACGATTCCTTGAGACAGTAATAAGGAGGCAATCATGGAGCAAATCATCAAGTTGGAAGAATTACGGTTGAAGTATCCAGGAGGCAGGCAACTGTTTCATGATTTTTCCCTGTCTGTAAAAAAGGGAGAGAAGGTTCTGATTCTGGGGCCTTCAGGAAGTGGCAAATCTACCCTGCTCCAGGTGATGTCAGGCTTGATTCCCGAAGTGCTGGAGATCCCGATGGTTGCCAAGGAAACGTTGTCGCCACTATCCTTTGGCTATGTTTTCCAGGATCCCGATTCCCAGTTCTGCATGCCATACGTCGATGAAGAGCTGGCATTTGTCCTGGAGAATCTGGCTGTTCAAAGAGAGGAAATGCCCGAAAGAATCTGTCATCTCCTGGAACTGGTTGGACTGGATCTCGATGATATGCATACAAGCATCGGGAAGCTCTCTGGCGGTATTAAGCAGCGCTTGGCGATTGCCTCCGTTCTTGCCATGGAGCCGGAAGTATTGTTTCTCGATGAGCCCACCGCCATGCTGGATCCGGAAGGAACGCAGCAGGTGTGGGATACGATAAAGGGAATAGACGGAGAAAAAACGGTGATTATTGTGGAGCATAAGGTGGATCTCCTCCTTGATTACGTGGAGCGGATTGTGGTGCTTGATGAGGAAGGATGTATCGTGGCAGACGGTCCAACAGCCAGCATCTTTCGGAATCATATTCCACTTTTAAAGAAATATGGCATCTGGTATCCGGGAGTGTGGAAGGATTACCTCGAGGAAAGAGAGCAAGCTTGTGAAGAAGTTTCCATAGACAGTATTCATATTCCCATTATTACTTTAAATGATTTCTCTGGTTATCGGGGAAAAGAGAAAAAAATCGAGGTAGAGGAAAAGGCTATCTATAGCGGAGAGTGGATAGCTATTGTAGGTGAAAACGGCGCTGGCAAAAGCACCTTGCTGGAGTCGTTGATGCAGCTGGTCAAAACGGAAGGGAAGTATGCTTTGGATGGCAAGGCAGTAAAAGGCATCCCTTCCAATCGGATCGGCTTTGTCTTTCAGAATCCCGAGTTCCAATTTGTCACCACCAGCGTCTATGAGGAAATCGCATACTCATTACGTTTGAAAAAGCTGGAGGAAGAGGAGATAGCGTTGCGGGTCGAGGAATTGTTGCAAAGGTTTCGGCTTCAGCATCTGAAAGCACAGCATCCCTATCAGCTCTCAATGGGTCAAAAGCGGCGGCTCAGTGTCGCAGCTGCAGTCATCAACAAACCTGATGTCCTCCTGCTCGATGAACCGACTTTCGGACAGGACAGTAAAAATACGTTTCGAATGCTGGAATGGCTGTACTCTATGAAACAGGTAGGAGTAGCTGTTGTCATGGTCACTCATGATCTTCATATTGCGGAGAATTTCGCAGATAGAGTGTGGGTGGTGGAGAATGGGAAAGTAAAAGAAGAGGTCCCGGGTAAAGAACTTTGCAGTAAGCCTGAGAGTAGGAGAGAGAAGCATGCAGTTAGCATTAACTAATAAAGAATCATGGATGCATGGGGTGAATCCAAGCCTGAAGCTCCTGATCATGCTGTTTGTTTTTATCGGCATCATGTTCATTCATAATGTGGATGTCATTGCTTATGTGACCCTGTTATTCCTGTTGGTCTTTCTAGCTTCCATAAGGTACCCTGTAAAAATAAAAATGCTGCTGCTTCTGCCTTTTTTGTTCATCTTCCTGACGAGTTCACTTGCGATGATCATGTTTGGAAAAGGGGATACGACCCTGTTTCGTTTTGGACTCATACATGTGACCGAAGAAAGCTTTTTCAGGGGAGTGCATCTAGGAATGCGTTCAATGGTGTTTGCTTTTTGCGGCCTGCTTTTCGCGCTTACCACAAAACCGGTACTGCTATTCTATTCCTTGATGCAGCAAGGAAAGCTTCCTCCAAGGTTTGCCTATGGCTTCATGGCTGGAGTAAGGCTGCTGCCAATCATGGTGGAGGAGTATCTTACATTAAGAAATGCTCTTTTGGTTCGAGGGGTGGAGCAGAAAAAAGGGGTGGCCGCGCTCATTTATAAGATTAAGCTTTTTAGCATTCCCCTTTTATCCCAGAGCATCAGGAGGGCCCATCGTGTTGCGGTCGCGATGGAGGCGAAACGATTTAGCAGGCAGAAGGAACGGACCTATTATTATAGTACAGGTTTTTCAAAAAAAGACATCTGGTGTGTGGCCCTTTTTATAGGTGTGTTTATGATAGGCTTTGCAGCAGCCTACTACCTGCCGATGTTCTCGATTACAGATGTTCGTTACAGGTAGGTCAGGACGAATTTCTTGAATATTCGTAATCGTGTGTTAAAATGAAGGTATCAATTGAATATTTATCACTAGGGGAGTCATAAGTGACTGAGATGGAAAGAACGATTTCCAGACCCTTCGAACCTGATCTGGTTAATACCAGCGTAGGGAAGTGGAGCCGTTCTATTTTGGATGAGGAAAGTACATACCATTGATAGACTAAACCACTCTTACGCGAAGAGTGGTTTTTTTTATGGAATGGGGCCGTTAAACACCGCAGTTGATTTCCGCACTAGGCGTAGCGACCCAAGGGGCGGTGCTGGAGCTTCCCGTAGGACAAGGAAGGCTGCGGCAGCGACACATCGCACGAAGAAAATGCTCGCATTTTCGAGGAGTCTCCGCCTATTGCTCCAATCAACAGCTGGATTCTTAAGAATCAACACTAGTCTTTATTTGAGATAAAAGAGAAAAAAGGGTGTTGGAAATGACGCTGCATGTTATTACAGATGGAAAAAGGTCAGATGATGAACTGGTATCCATTCTTTGTTCGATTTATACCTATGTTGATCTCATACATGTAAGGGAAAAGAATCGATCAGCACAAGAGATATATCAATTAGTGGAAAGACTGATTCATGGTGGAATTCCTCCTAAGAAAATCTTCATCAATGACCGGGTGGACGTGGCCCATACACTCGGGGTAGGAGGGGTACAGCTGGCCTATCATAGCTTGGGAGTTTCGGATGTCAGGAGATCTTTCCCCGGACTGCAAGTCGGAAAATCGGTCCATTCCTATCAGGAGGCAGTAGAAGCGGAACAAGATGGAGCTTCGTTTCTGCTCTATGGACACGTATACAGTACAAAGTCAAAGGAAGGTCTGAAGCCAAGAGGAATGGAGGAGCTGAGCACTATTGCCTCTACCATCTCCATACCAGTGATCGCAATCGGCGGGATTACTCCAGACAAGACAGCTGAGCTTAAAGGTATCGGCATAAAAGGGATAGCCGTCATGTCCGGGATCATGAGTGCCAAGGATCCGGTGGAAGTGGCAATTACCTATCAAACTAGTTGGAGACAGGAGGGATTGGATGGGCACAAGCTATGACGTCATTATCATAGGTGGGGGTGTCAATGGATGTGCATCCGCCTATTACTTAAGCAAATCCGGAAAAAAGGTACTTCTATTGGAAAAGGAGCGGATTGCCTCAAAGGCATCCAGTGCCGCAGCAGGCATGCTTGGTGCCCAGGTGGAGGTGACCGAGGCGGGTC
This sequence comes from Sutcliffiella sp. NPDC057660, assembly GCF_042800035.1. Lineage (NCBI taxonomy): Bacteria > Bacillati > Bacillota > Bacilli > Caryophanales > Bacillaceae > Sutcliffiella > Sutcliffiella sp. NPDC057660. The sequence continues at coordinate 107,405 of NZ_JBHVHV010000004.1, read as the reverse complement.
CTCTTTTTGAACTTGCAAAAGAAAGTAGGGCCATTTTTCCCCAGCTGCAACAAGACTTGAAGGAATTAACCGGTATAGATATTGAGCTAGTTCAAAAAGGGATGCTGAAGATTGCGTATCAAGAAGAGGAGGCTCTTTCTCTTAAAAAGACGATTGCGCTTCAACAGAAACTTGGAGAAAAGGCAGCCTGGATCAGCAAGGAAGAGGTTTTGAGGAGAGAGCCGGATTTAGGGATGGAGATGCTTGGCGCCATGGATATTCCGATGGATGGGCACGTCAATCCGGAAAAGCTGACACACGCTTTTGCCAAGGGTGCCATCACGCTCGGGGCAGAAATCAAAGAATATGTGGAAGTGTATTCGCTACAGGATCTTAATCAAGAAACTGTAAAAGTGGAAACAAGTGAAGGAATCTTTTCAGGGGCTTCCATTGTGGTAACCGCAGGTGCATGGAGTAAGAGAATCCTATCTGGGCTTGGTTTAAATCTCCCGTCCTATCCGGTAAAAGGTGAATGCTTTTCAGTGCTGACGGATAAGCCGATTTTGGAGAGTACTATTTTTACAGATTCTTGCTATATCGTACCAAAAAGCGGCAACCGGCTGGTGGTTGGTGCCACCATGGTGCCCCACACTTTCTCCGAAAAAGTTTCAATTGGAGGCCTGGCTTCCCTAATGAAGGAAGCAATCAGAACTCTTCCGGCAATCGAGCATGCCAGCTTTGAACGGACATGGGCAGGAATCAGGCCGCAAACGGGTGATGGGCTCCCGTTCCTGGGGCAGCACCCCACCATCCCCAATCTCATTATTGCCACAGGCCACTACAGGAATGGAATCCTGCTTTCGCCAATCACAGGGAAGCTGGTGTCCCGCATGATTAATGGATGGACGTTGCCGGAATATAGTCGTACATTTGGACTAAATAGAATACAAGAACCTTCAATGAGGTGAAAAAATGAAAATATGGATTAATGGCGATAGGCTGGAAATTCCAAACGAAGTAACCACCGTTGCGGAATTATTATCACATTTTCAGCTTGATCAAAAGGTAGTTATTGTAGAAAAGAACAAAGAGATATTGCAAAAAGAGTTTCATACAGCGGAAACAGTTGCAGAAGGTGACCAGCTGGAATTAGTACATTTTGTAGGAGGCGGATAATATGTTAAAAATTGGTTCATACACATTTAATTCTCGTTTATTGCTTGGAACAGGAAAGTATCCGGATTTTGATATTCAGCAGCAGGCAGTGGATGTATCTGAATCGGAAATCCTGACGTTTGCCGTAAGAAGAATGAATATCTTTGAAGCGAGTCAGCCGAACTTTTTGGAAAAGTTGGATTTGGAGAAATACACGCTCCTGCCTAACACTGCAGGTGCCAAAACGGCAGAGGAAGCGGTACGGATTGCCAAGCTCGCTAAAGCATCCGGGCTGTGTGACATGATCAAGGTCGAAGTGATCGGCTGTTGGAAGACCCTCCTGCCAGATCCGGTGGAAACCTTGAAAGCAACAGAAGAATTGTTGAAAGAGGGATTTACTGTCCTGCCATATACGTCCGATGATGTCGTTCTTGCTCGAAAACTTGAGGAGCTTGGCGCACATGCCATCATGCCAGGAGCTTCCCCTATCGGATCTGGACAGGGAATCATCAACGAATTGAACCTTGGCTTCATCATCGAACAGGCGAAGGTCCCGGTAATCGTCGATGCTGGAATAGGTTCCCCTGCTGATGCAGCCAAGGCGATGGATTTAGGGGCAGATGGTGTCTTATTGAATACCGCAGTTTCAGCCGCAAAAGATCCTGTGAAAATGGCCTATGCAATGAAGCTTGCCATTGAAGCGGGACGCTTGGGATATGAAGCGGGCCGAATGGAGAAAAAGCGCTATGCTACAGCAAGCAGCCCGACCGAAGGAATGAGTGTGGGATAATGGAACGCTATTCACGTCAGACCCTATTTTCACCGATCGGGGAAGACGGTCAAAAGCTTTTAGGACAAAAGCATGTCCTCCTGATCGGTGCCGGTGCACTGGGAACAGGAAATGCCGAGGCCCTGGTTCGTGCAGGTGTCGGCAGGCTGACCATTGTCGACAGGGATTATGTCGAGTGGAGCAATCTTCAGCGTCAGCAGCTCTACAGTGAAGAGGATGCAAGCAAAAAGCTGCCCAAGGCTATTGCCGCAAAAGCACGTCTGGAAAAAATCAATTCGGAAGTAGAAATAAATGCCCTTGTAGACGATGTCACAGCAGAGAGTCTGGAGAATTTCGTGAAAAATGAACAGGTTTCCCTGCTTCTTGACGCCACCGATAATTTTGACATCCGTCTGATCATGAATGATATCTCGCAAAAATATGAGATTCCCTGGATCTATGGGGCATGCGTTGGGAGCTACGGCCTTTCTTTTACCGTTTTACCGGGAGAAACTCCATGTCTGCAGTGTCTTTTGAATACAGTTCCGCTAGGGGGGGCAACGTGTGACACGGTCGGTATCATCTCTCCCGCTGTTGGAATGGTAGTGGCACATCAGATGGCAGAAGCCTTGAAGCTGTTAACCGGCAACAAGGAAGCATGCCGAAGAAAGCTCGTTTCTTTTGACCTCTGGAAAAACCACTATGTGTCCATGGATGTTGCGAAAATGAAACAGGCAGGCTGTAAGAGCTGCGGAGAAAAGAGAACCTATCCGAATCTTTCCTTTGAAAACCAAACAAAAACAGCGGTCCTATGCGGACGCGACTCAGTCCAGATCCGCCCATCCAAAAAGGGTGAAAGGAATCTGATGGAGCTGAAAAGAGTGCTTCTCGAACGAGGAATGGATGTAGAGGAAAATCCTTATCTGCTCTCCTTTGCAATAGAGAAACACCGTCTTGTAGCATTCAAGGATGGCAGGGTACTCATCCACGGAACAAAGGATGTACAGGCAGCAAAATCGTTGTATTATCGGTATTTTGGTTAATTTTTTTATCGGAAAAAGAGTACGGAGGTGAAAATCATGATAGGAAAAGCATTAACCATCGCAGGCTCGGATAGCGGTGGAGGAGCAGGAATACAAGCCGATCTGAAAACCTTTCAGGAATTGAAGGTCTACGGAATGTCTGCAATTACTGCCCTAACTGCACAAAATACAAAAGGCGTTCAAGCGGTTTATCCAATCCCTATTGATATGGTGCTTCAACAGCTTTCTTCCATAGAGGAAGACTTGAAGCCGGATGCTTTAAAAACGGGAATGCTTTTTAGCAGCGCTCTGATAGAAGCAGTCGCACAACAGATAAAAAGCTTCCAATGGGGGAATGTAGTGGTGGATCCGGTGATGATTGCAAAGGGGGGAGCCAAGCTCTTGCAGGAGGATGCAATTCGTTCCATGAGGGAATCGCTCATCCCGCTTGCAACCGTCATCACCCCAAATATTCCAGAAGCGGAGGTGTTGACTGAAATTCCGATCCGTTCGCTTAGGGACCGTCAGCAGGCAGCAAGGATCTTGAAAAAGCTTGGAGCGGATTATGTAGTGATCAAAGGTGGACACGGATTTGGAGAAGAACTCATAGATCTAATTTATGATGGGCATAGCTTCCATGAAATGAAGAGTATGAGGATTGCCACGAAAAACACACATGGAACGGGCTGTACCTTTGCCGCTGCCATTACGTCTCAACTGGCAAAGGGAGAGCCGGTTTGGGATGCCATACAGGTAGCGAAGGAATTCATCCATGCTGCAATTGAAGAAGACCTGCAAATTGGCAGTGGCCATGGCCCTACCAATCACTGGGCTTACCAGCAGAGAAGGGTGAGTGTCAATACTTGATAAACGATAAATGGAAAGATTTAATGCGATTATATTTAGTGATGGGAAGCAACAATTGTCATGAAGAGGATCCCCTGACCGTTCTGGAAGGAGCGTTAAGAGGAGGCGTTTCCCTCTTCCAATACCGTGAAAAGGGGACCGGTGCCAAATCTGGGCAGGAAAAAATAGTGCTCGGGCAGGCGTTGATGAGCCGTTGTCGATCATTCGGTGTACCATTTGTCGTGAATGATGATGTGGAACTTGCCCTGACCCTTGATGCAGATGGTTTACATATCGGTCAGGAGGATGGACCGATCTCCATAATAAGAGAAAAATTTGCCGAAAAACTTCTCGGTGTCTCCGTCCATAATGTCATAGAGGCGGAAGAGGCAGTGAAGTGCGGTGCGGATTACCTGGGCGTAGGTCCGATGTATTTTACCAGCACGAAAACAGATCTGCATGACGTGAAAGGGCCGGATATAATCAAAGAAATCCGCGCAGCAGGAATCACCCTGCCAATTGTCGGGATCGGTGGGATAGACAAGGAACGAGTGGCGAGTGTGGTGGAGGCTGGTGCGGATGGGGTTGCTGTCATTTCAGCGATTAGCCAAGCACCCTGCCCCACTGCTGCAGCAAGGGAATTGCTATGCGCGGTGGAAAAAGTTTTGCATGTTGCAAAAAAATAAATATCCATTATCAAAATATGATGCTATAATAATAGGACCATTTACTTTATTACATGTTTGTAACCACCCTGTTCCTTTTTGGAACAGGTTTTTTTATGTGGTTGTCGCTCTGTTTATAGTGAACGACGTTTTGAGGGGCCTGACCCCCACCGCTTTAAAACGGTGAGGGTCAGGCCCTTTTTTAGTGCTTTAATGTAGTGAGGGTCAGGCCCCCACACTTTCCTTCTGTTTCAAATCCATCGCAGGGCCGAAAAATTCATAGTTGATTTTTTCCGCTGGTACTCCGATGTTTTCCAGGTGAGTCAGGATGGCACGCATGAATGGAACCGGTCCACATACATAGAATATGGCTTCTGGTTCAGCCTGCAGTTCTTTGAGCATTTCTTCTGTTACATATCCATCGAAGTGGAACTTTTGGAAGCTGCGATCTTCCTCTGTTGGATTTTCATAGACAAAGATGGCTTCCCCTTTTTGCAGAGTTTCCATTGAATTCTTCACTTCATCATAAAATGCATGAACCGTTCCATTTTTTGAAGCATGCAGGAAGGTCGTTGGGCGGGTAGACTCTGTTTGAGCGATTGCCTTCAGCATACTTAGCATAGGAGTGATCCCGACTCCACCACTGATGAGGTAGACAGGATACTTGCCTGTATCAAGAGTGAAGTCCCCTGCAGGTACAGTAAGCGCCAGTTTATCACCTACATTGACATAATCATGCAAGTAGTTGGAGACTTTTCCTTCCGGAGTGAATTCCGCTTCTCTTTTGACAGAAATCCGGTAAAATTCTTCAGTTGGCGCATCAGATAGACTGTACTGGCGGTTCAATAAGTATTCTTCACCAGGAATGGATACGCGGATGGTGATATATTGCCCAGGCTTATGAAGAGGAACTTTGCTTTTGTCTACAGGCTTCAAGTAGAAGGAGGTGATTACAGAGCTTTCCTCTTCTTTTCTTACCACTTCAAATTCATTAAAGCCGGACCAGCCAGCATTCGCTTTTTCTGCTTCTTGATACATTTCCTGTTCCACATCAATGAATACTTGAGCAATGACGCCATAGGCTTCTCCCCATGCATGCAGGATCTCCTCCGTTGCAGCGTCCCCAAGCACTTCCTTGATCGCGAGCAGCAGATGCTCACCGACAATAGGATAATGCTCCGGTTTTACTTGCAGGCTTCGGTGCTTATGTGCAATCTGTTTAACTGCAGGAAGCAGGACTTCAAGCTGGTCGATATAGGTTGCAGCTGCATAAACGGTATTGGCCAAAGCGGTTTGCTGGCGTCCTTTGGATTGGTTGGCGTGATTAAAGATATTTAATAATTCCGGATGATTTTCGAATAGTTTCTTATAGAAGTAAGTAGTAATTTCTACGCCCTTGTCTGCTAATACAGGTGCAGTGGACTTAACGATCTCAATTGTTTTCTGGCTTAACATGCTAAGATCTCCTTTTAAAGATATATTTTAAATGCATCTTTATTATAAGGGGGAGTGATTGGTTAAAGATATATTTTAAATACATCTTTAACGAGTCTGTCACAATTTTATGGCTGAATTGTGAATGAGGTCTTGGTATGTGTATATGGATGGAATTTAAGCCGTTTATATTGAATTGAAATGGAGGGAAGGGGACTGCAGATAAAATCTGGAGAAAAAGGACAAAATAAAAAGGCCCCCATAAAGGGAGCCTTTTTTATCTTTTGGAAAATTATGCTTTATTTACGTTAGCTGCTTGGTCGCCACGGTTACCTTGAACGATTTCAAATGTAACTTGTTGACCTTCTTCTAAAGATTTGAAACCTTCGCCTTGGATAGCTGAGAAGTGTACGAATACGTCGTCTCCGTCTTGGCGCTCGATGAATCCGAATCCTTTTTCTGCGTTAAACCATTTTACTGTACCTTGTAACATGTTGTTACCTCCTATGTGCTTTACGCACAAATGTATTACTATTCTTGCTCAAACAATATCAAGGCGAAAGTTAAATCTTAACTTTGAATCCTTACATACCGAACAAAAATAATTCTTCTTAAGAATAACAGTAAACACCAAAAATAGCAAGAGAAGATGATATTCCTTTAAGAATTATGAAGCCGTTCGACATGGATGACGATACTCCTGCCGGGGTCTGGCCCCGACTTTCATTTTATTTTTCCATTGAGTATTTCGCACTCCGCTTTTTAATTGTCTTAAAATTAGTAATTGACAAAATCTTGTCTGTGGTGATAAATTTAGAGGGTGGAAATTATATGAAACAGAAATTTTAAGGAAGAGGAGGGCTAGAGATGATTAATTTAATTGTTGTTTTCGGTGATGTTGCAGGTAAGCCTTATAACTTCATAGATCTCGTGACCTGTCCTAAGAGTGCTTTCAGTCTGGATTGATGCTGACTGTCACCTCACCTTATATTTTTTGTGTTATTTGGGATAATAGTATTGTGCAAACACAGGTCACTTCAGGAACGTGGCGTGTGCTTTTTTATTGGGAAGATTCTCAGGCATACCGGGCTGACGTTCGGTGTGCCTTTTTTTGTTTGTAGTTATTACTATTTTCTTCCATATAAGAAACCACTAATCCACTAACTAACAAATAATGAGGAGGAATTGAAAATGGAAAAAGTAAAGGTTCTTAGGATCACATACAGAGAGGCTTCAGATGATGGGTAGGTATCTTAGTTTTAGGAGAACGGAAAGGGGTTGGATCATATGCTTTCAGTTTTAGGCAAATTGGGTTGGTTTTTTAAGGAGCATTGGAAAAGATATGCTGTTGCCATTGCGTTATTGATTTTTGCGGGGTTTTTGGAAATCATTCCGCCAAAGATGATAGGGATGGCCATTGATGATATACAGGTAGGAGCTTTTACACCGGAAAGGCTATTTCAGTATGTTGCCTTTTTATTTGTCCTTGCTTTCGTTATCTATGGAATAACATATGTTTGGATGTATCAACTATTTGGCAGTTCATTCCTGGTGGAAAGATCGTTACGTTCGAAGCTGATGGGGCATCTTTTAAAGATGACACCTACTTTTTATGAAAAAAATCGTACAGGGGATTTGATGGCTCGTGCTACGAACGATTTGAAGGCGATTTCGACCACCGCCGGTTTTGGGGTACTGACGCTTATCGACTCCAGTGCGTTCATGCTGGTCATCCTTGGAACGATGGGGTTCCTCATCAGCTGGAAACTGACAATTGCAGCCATTCTGCCATTGCCGTTGATGGCCCTTGCGATGAATATATACGGGAAGAAAATTCATCAACGCTTTACCGAAGCCCAAGATGCTTTCGGGGATATGAATGACAGGGTACTTGAATCCATAGCAGGAGTGCGCGTCATCCGCGCGTATGTGCAGGAACGCGCAGATCAGGGCAGATTCCATGACATGACGGATGATGTCTACAAAAAGAATGTGAAAGTGGCAATTATTGATTCTTTGTTTGAACCTACTATTAAATTGCTGGTCGGAGCTAGCTATCTGATCGGACTTGGCTACGGGGCATACCTTGTGTTTCATAAAGAAATCACACTCGGGGAACTTGTCAGCTTTAACGTATACTTGGGAATGCTGATTTGGCCGATGTTCGCAATTGGTGAGCTGATCAATGTCATGCAGCGAGGAAATGCTTCATTGGACCGTGTCAATGAGACACTTGCCTATGAAGCGGATGTAGCGGACCATGCTTCACCCGTAACGGTAAATGATCCGGCAACCATTGATTTCGACGAGGTGACATTCCGTTATCCTTCCTCTACAGTGGATAATTTAAAGAAGGTTTCCTTCCATATTAAGAAAGGGCAGACACTTGGGATTGTCGGCAAGACGGGAAGCGGTAAAACAACCATCATCAAGCAATTGCTGAGAGAGTATCCAATTGGTAAAGGCAAGATCACTATTGATGGCGTAACATTGGAAAGAATCACCCTCGAGGAGATACAAGGCTGGATCGGCTATGTGCCACAGGATCACGTGCTGTTTTCCAGAACGGTAAAAGAGAATATCCTATTCGGGAAGCAAGATGCTACAGAAGAAGAGATTGCAAGGGCAATCGAATCATCAGCATTCACAAAAGACCTGGAGATGCTTCCGGAAGGATTACAGACGCTTGTCGGCGAGAAAGGCGTTTCATTATCAGGCGGACAGAAGCAAAGGATTTCTATTGCGAGAGCACTGATCGCCAATCCTGAAATTTTGATTCTTGATGATAGCTTATCGGCGGTGGATGCGAAAACGGAAGCAGCCATCATCGAAAATATTCGAAATGAACGATCAGGTAAAACGACCATCATCTCCACTCACCGTTTATCAGCAGTTCAGCATGCAGATTGGATTATCGTCCTTGAAAACGGGGAAATCGTCGAGTCGGGTATGCATGAGCAGCTAATGGCAGTTGGAGGATGGTACAAAGAACAGTTTGAACGACAGCAAGTTCAGTCGCCAAAAGGAGGCGAGGTGTTGACATGAAAGAAGTAAAATCAGGGAAACGGCTATTCCGCTATGCCCTTACACAAAAGAAAATTATCATTATTGCGCTAATCATGCTTTCCATAGCCGTTGCAGCAGAGCTTACCGGTCCGTTTATTGCGAAGCGTATGATCGACAACCACATTTTAGGTATTGAAAAGACGTGGATTGCGACAGAGGAGGACGGAAAGGATAAGGTCTATTACGATGGATCGTACTATATAAGGGAGGACCGTGCAAAAGGAACAGAAGCCTCTGGAAGTGAAACAGCGAGGGTTCTCCAGGTTGGAAGAGAGTATTATTTTGTTCCTTCAGAAATTACATTTGATGGTGAAAGAAGTGCTTCCAATGGCGAACTCACCATTACCCGTGGCGAGGAGTCAGCAACGTATGAGGCAACATTACTCACTAACGGCGAGCTGATCGACTTTTATCAGCCTGAGGTAAAATATATCGGGTATCTCGTTGCGATATACTTTGGACTGCTGGTCGTTTCATCCTTTTTCCAGTATGGGCAAAGCTATTACCTTCAGACATCGGCAAACCGAATCATCCAGAAGATGAGGGAGGATGTATTCGGTCAGATTCAAAAGCTTCCGATCCAGTATTTTGATCATCTTCCAGCTGGTAAGGTTGTATCACGTATCACCAATGACACGGAAACAATCAAGGAATTGTACGTAACAGTTCTTGCTACGTTCTTTTCCGGAATCATCTATATTACAGGGATCTATATTGCTTTATTCCTGTTGGATGCAAAGCTTGCAGCCATAAGCTTGCTGCTCATTCCGATCCTTGTGGTGTGGTTTATTTTCTACAGAAAGTACGCATCTGTATATAATCATAAAATTAGAGCACTGTTAAGCGATATCAATGGAAACATTAATGAATCCATTCAAGGGATGACGATCATTCAAGCTTTTCGCCGCCAAAAGAAAGCGAAGGAAGAATTCGAAACTTGGAATGAGGAGCATTTCACTTACCAGAACAAACTGTTGAGCCTGAATGCGTTGACCTCCCATAATCTGGTTGGTGTATTGCGTAACATTTCATTTGTAGTGGTCATCTGGTATTTCGGTGGTGCCTCATTGGGAGTCGGATCAATGATCTCCCTGGGTGTCCTGTATGCCTATGTGGACTACCTTGGAAGAATGTTTGGACCTATTACAGGGATGGTCAATCAATTGGCAAACCTGGAGCAGGCACGTGTATCCGCAGCTCGCGTATTTGAACTGATGGATGAAGCAGGGGTGGACGTATCGGATGAAAAGCATCTCCGCTATGAAGGGAACGTCTCCTTTGAATCAGTCTGGTTTGGCTACAAAGAGAATGAATATGTCCTGAAGGATATCAGCTTTCAGGCCCAAAAAGGGGAAACGGTGGCACTTGTGGGTCACACAGGTTCAGGAAAAAGCTCCATCATGAACCTTCTTTTCCGTTTCTATGATATTGAAAAAGGAAAAATCCTTATTGATGGGAAAGATATTCAGCAGCTTTCCAAACAGGAAATCAGGCAGCACATGGGTATTGTGCTCCAGGACCCATTCCTTTTCTCCGGTACAATCGCTTCCAATGTGAGCTTGGAGGATCCTTCGATTTCCATGGAGAAGGTCAAAAAAGCGTTGGAGGATGTGGGTGCAATGGACTTCATCTCCGCACTGCCAAAAGGTTTGGAGGAGCCGGTTATCGAAAAGGGGAGCACGCTTTCCTCCGGACAAAGACAACTCATTTCTTTTGCAAGAGCCTTGGCCTTTGATCCGGCAATCCTGATTTTGGATGAAGCAACTGCCAGCATTGATACTGAAACGGAGGCAGTCATCCAAAATGCGCTTGAAGTGCTGAAAAAAGGAAGAACGACCTTTATTATTGCTCACCGACTTTCTACTATTAAGAGTGCAGATCAGATCCTGGTATTGGATCGCGGCGCAATTGTGGAAAGAGGTAACCATGAAGAACTCATGGAGCGTAAGGGAAAATACTATCAGATGTATGAGCTGCAACAGGGTGGCCAGCATTTGGCAGGTTAATTTATCAACCAGAGTCCGGGATTATCCGGGCTCTTTTTTTTTGGTTCTAAATGATCAGTTATTCTTATCGTGTGCAGGGTATAGGTTCAGTAATGGATGATTCTAGGTGATCTGATGCAACATTTTTTCGAGGAAATAGGAAATGATAATGTTGAAACAAAACTCTTTACAACAGGGGAAACTTTATATACTATACAATATGTTAATAAAACAATTCTGATAAGATTACTGGGGGTTTAAAAAGGATGAAGAAATATTTAACAATCTTTACACTATTGTTCACATTCGCATTCGTTCTGGCGGCATGTGGAACTACAAATAATAATGAAACGACAGGCGAGGGCGACAAGGCGGAAGAAAAGGAAAATCTGCTAAGTAAAGTGGAAGAAGAAGGAACACTTCTGATTGGAACGGAAGGTACTTACCCTCCATTCACATTTCATGACGATTCCGGCAAGCTGACTGGTTTTGATGTGGAAGTGGCAGAAGAAGTGGCAAAGCGCTTAGGCGTAGAAGCGAAGTTCATGGAAACGCAATGGGATGCCATGTTCGCAGGTCTTGATGCAAAACGTTTTGATATGATTGCAAACCAGGTTGGTATAAGAGAGGACCGTTTGGAAAAGTATGATTTCTCTGATCACTATATTACTTCCACAGCTGTGGTAGTGGCAAATGAAGACAATGATGATATCAAGGGATTCGCTGACATCGAAGGTAAAAAATCTGCTCAGTCACTTACAAGCAACTATGCAGATATTGCACGTGAATACAATGCGGAGATCGTTGGAGTAGACGGATTTAACCAAGCAATTGAGCTTTTATCCTCCAATCGTGTAGATGTCACCATCAATGATAATCTGTCCGTTCTTGATTTCAAGAAGAACCGCCCGAATGCACCAATTAAAATCGTAGCAGAGCATGAAGATGCTGCACAAAGCGGCTTTATGTTCCGAAAAGGCAGTGACGAGCTTGTCGAAGCAGTCAACGGTGCATTGGCAGAAATGATCGAAGACGGCACCTATGCAAAAATTTCAGAGAAATGGTTTGGTGAAGATGTACTTAACTAGTATTTTTTCAGACCCTGAAAGACTGGACCGTATGATGAGCATTGCCCAGAGTTCCCTTCTCCCACTGGTGAAGGGAGCTCTCACTTATACGATACCATTGACATTGATTTCTTTCAGCATAGGTCTTGTGATTGCGGTGCTAACGGCATTGGCACGGATTTCTTCCGTTAAGCCGCTCCAGACTATAGCAAGCATCTATGTCTCCATCATCAGGGGAACACCGCTTTTAGTGCAATTATTTATCATTTTCTACGGTTTACCGTCCATAGGCGTTACTATAGATCCATTTCCGGCTGCCGTTATCGGATTTTCACTTAATCTTGGTGCATATGCTTCCGAAATTATCCGTGCAGCCATTTTATCTACGCCAAAAGGGCAGTGGGAGGCGGCATATTCCATGGGAATGACATACCCGCAGGCGTTAAAGCGGATCATTTTACCGCAGGCGTCCAGGGTGTCCATACCGCCGTTGTCAAATTCCTTTATCAGCCTTGTCAAAGATACCTCTTTGGCTTCATTGATATTGGTGACGGAAATGTTCAGGAAAGCACAGGAGATAGCAGCCACCAATTATGAATTCCTACTACTATATACACAGGCGGCTGCCTTGTATTGGATTATCTGCTTCCTTCTCTCACTTGTTCAAGGCCAGCTTGAGAGACGATTAGACAGGTATGTAGCAAAATAAAAAGGAGCTCGAGATATGATTGCAGTAGAGAGCTTACACAAGCAGTTCGGAGATTTAGAAGTTTTAAAAGGAATAGATTTGAATGTCGAGCAGGGGAAAGTGGTGGTCGTCATTGGCCCATCAGGTTCAGGAAAGACGACACTTTTACGCTGTTTGAACATTTTGGAGACACCAACTTCCGGAAAAGTGTCTATTGACGGTCAGGTACTGGACTTTTCCTCGAAGCTTCCTTCCGGGAAAATCGCCAGCTTCAGAAGATTGACAGGTATGGTATTCCAGAGCTATAATCTTTTTCCTCATATGACAGCCCTCCAAAATGTGATGGAAGGGCCGATAACGGTGAAAAAGGAACAGAAGGCAAAGGCCGAGGAAAAAGCAAGACGTCTTCTGGAGAAGGTTGGCCTCGGTGATAAAGCGGACTTTTATCCATTCCAGCTTTCGGGAGGACAGCAGCAGCGTGTCGGCATTGCAAGAGCATTGGCGATGGAGCCGAAAGTGATGCTTTTTGATGAGGCGACATCCGCACTCGATCCCGAGCTTGTAGGCGAAGTTCTTCGAGTCATGAAGGAGCTGGCCCAGGAAGGGATGACCATGGTTGTGGTCACCCATGAAATGCAATTTGCCCGGGAAGTGGCAGATGAAGTGATCTTCATGGACAAAGGCGTGATAATCGAAAAAGGCAAGCCGGAGGAGATCTTTGAGTCTCCAAAAGCAGAAAGAACAAAGCAATTCCTGCGATTGATCAGCAGCGGTGTATGATTAACGTATCGAGACTTCGTATTGTGCGGGGTCTCTTTTTTTGGTTCTTTATTTATAGATTGTGGCTTTAAGCATAGGGCAAAACTAATGAGGAAGTCTCACGCAATCCAACCAATAACGCGACTCAAAGAAATAATTTGCCTAACTAAAAGTAGAAAAAAGTTTTAGTCTCAATTTTCATATTCAGTAGAGCATATAATGTTAAAAAACTGAGTTGATTGTAGCGGAGGACACTTGACTCCTGCGGGAGAGTAGAGGGCATGGGGAGACCCCACAGGCGAAGCCGAGGAGGCTCCCATCCGTCCCCGCGGAAAGGAAGTGTCCGGAGCGGAAAGCAACGGGCTACATTTGATGTGAACATCATATCAGAATAGCAATAATGAAAACGAAAACAGCCCTTTCTTCTTCTCATAAAGGAAAGCACCCCAAAGTTTGAGGTGCCCATAGCCATACATATAAAATTATGTGTTACATAAAAACTGGAACTTATCTTCCGCCTAGGGATTGCTCAGCCATTTGAACTAGGCGCTTTGTGATTTCTCCACCAACAGATCCGTTAGAGCGAGAAGTTGTGTCAGCACCAAGGTTAACTCCGAACTCAGAAGCGATTTCATACTTCATTTGATCGATAGCTGCTTGTGCTCCAGGTGCTACTAATTGATTAGACGAATTTCTTGATTGGTTTGCCATGTTGATTCATCTCCTCGAAATATAGTTTTGGTTGGACCCACTGGGTTTGCACCAGTTCAGCAGAAATTTTCTGCCGCGCTCTTTAGCCTGGTCCATCTGTTAGTAAGATGTTACTTGTATTATAGGAATTTCTTAAAATCTTTATTCTTTTTTCCTTCAGGTAATTATTGGATATTGTTGAGGCGTCTACAAAGCATAATTCCACCAGTTTGAGAAAAAAATAACCCTAATCAGGAATGGAGGGACAAGGATGGCAATGTGTCCTTTATGCAATGGATTTAAGGAGTTTGAAAGCCAGTGCTCATCTTGTGGAGGCATGATGATGGACGGAGGGAAGGTAACAGATTTTTTGGATGATTATAGCGCGTATATGGATATTGATGTGTTAAAGCTTGTCGATGGGGATTTGACAAGTCTGACGGAAAATGTCTGCATACATGTTATTAGTTGCACTAGTTGTCAGCAGGACCTCATCTTGGCGGTAAATGAATAAAAGCCAGGCCACTCATGAAAGAGGGCCTGGCTTGGAAGTTTTATTATTTTGTACGAATGCGAGATTCGGTTTCGAAATCGAAGAAGTGAGCTTTGTTCATATCAAGTGCAAGCTGTAGCGTTTGCTGAGGCTTGACATCAGAACGGGAGTCAACACGTGCTACGAAATCCTGGCCATGGATCTGGGAGTAAAGCATGGATTCAGCACCAAGTAATTCTGCAACTTCGATTACTGCAGTGATGGTTGAACCAACAGCAGATTCGATGAAAACAGGCTCATCATGAATATCCTCTGGACGAATTCCAAGAATTACTTCTTTCCCGACATAACCTTGATCACGCAGAACTTTCATTTTTCCTTCTGGAACAGAGATTTTCTGCTCTCCAAGTAAGAATGCGCCTTCCTCCAATTTACCATTGAAGAAGTTCATTGCAGGAGATCCGATGAATCCGCCAACAAATACGTTTTCCGGATTTTCGTATACTTCTTTTGGAGAACCAAGCTGTTGGATGATACCGTCCTTCATTACAACAAGGCGAGTTGCCATTGTCATTGCTTCAGTCTGGTCATGCGTTACGTAAATAGTAGTTGTTTGCAGACGTTGGTGAAGCTTGGAAATCTCAGCACGCATGGCTACACGAAGCTTCGCATCAAGGTTGGATAAAGGCTCATCCATCAAGAATACTTTTGCATCACGGACGATTGCACGACCTAGGGCAACACGCTGACGCTGACCACCTGATAATGCTTTTGGTTTACGGTCTAAATATTGCTCTAATCCAAGGATTGCTGCTGCTTCTTTTACGCGACGATCGATTTCTTCTTTCGGGAACTTACGAAGCTTTAATCCAAAAGCCATGTTATCATATACATTCATATGCGGGTAAAGTGCATAGTTCTGGAATACCATTGCGATGTCGCGGTCTTTTGGGGCTACATCGTTCATTCTTTTTCCGTCGATTTCAAAGTCTCCCTTGGAAATTTCCTCAAGACCTGCAATCATACGTAAAGTTGTAGATTTACCGCAACCTGATGGACCTACGAATACGATAAACTCTTTATCCTTGATGTGTAAGTTGAAATCCTTAACGGCAGTAACGTCGCCTTCGTATACTTTATAAATATGATCTAATTTTAATTCAGCCATTGTTCATTTCCTCCTGTGAAATCGTTTTCTTAACTAGTATAAGTGTAACGAAAACGGATACATTTCGTAAATGTACAAGTTGCACAAAGATGGTGGCGGGGTCTTGTGCATGTTGACATGTGCCGACAGAAATACCATCGCAATCACTACTTCTCCGTTTCCAAAATAATGAGTGCAAGATACGCCGCCAATGCCCCCCGGAAGTTTTTGATGTCTATTCCTGTCCGTTCCGAGAACTTTTCTATCCGATATTGCAGGCTGTTGCGATGCATGAAAAGCTTTTTGGCAGTCAACGAGACATTGAGGTTATTTTCAATGTAGACCTTGATGCTTTGCAGCAATTCCTGGTCTTCTTCGAGCACAGGTCCGAACTGCAGCTTAAACTGTGTGACAAGCTCTGGTTCCAATTGGCCTGTCACCAAATAGGGAATGGCCTGTTCAAATGTATGGATCACGAACTTCTTTTGTGAGTGGCGGGAGAGGTCAAAGCATTTCTTTTCCCAGTCAAAGGCATCCTTCGCTTTTTCGTCTATAGGTCTTGCGGAGCCGATGAACAGCTTTACGTTCGTATAAAAGTCGCTTGCAGTTGTATCGATGATATCGGAATAGGGAGGGCTGTCTTCCGGTTTATGGTTTTTTGGAAATACTTCAACCAGGACCCCGCTTGTTGCATTTTCCCATATCAGCTCGATGGGAGTTTCAAAGAAGGCAGCCAGTGCTTCCTTCCATTCTTCCTTGAGCGGGAAGGCCTCCCCGAAATGAAACTGGATAAAACGGCAATGCATATGGGGTGGATATGGATGGTCAGGTGCGCTATATTCATTTAGATATAAAAAGGAATGCCACCAATTTTCAGTTGATGTCATTTCAAATTGGACTTGTGAAACCCGCTCCAAAAATGCAGCCAACAAGAGCCTGTCCTTTTCCACTAACACGCTCTTCTCAATACCGATAAAGTCATTGGTTGGCCCATAGTACCATTCATATTGTTCGAAATCATCAGGCAAGGATCTTCTGACAAGAGAATCTCCGTAAATTTTTTTCAGTTGATTGTACATGAGGATCCCTTTCTTTCTGTACATGCGTTGCTTCTATTATAGCAAAAGAACAAACAAAAAAACTCTTCCCATAGAAAGGAAGAGTCAGTAAAGCTATTCGTTCGGCGGCGTTTCCTTCTCCAGATCGCGTGCCTCTTCGATATTCGTATACTTGTCTCTTGAAAAAACGCTACCTCCGGCCATACCTTCATTAATATAGCGGTCCACGTCCATGAAGTATTCATCACGCCCCTCATAGCTTGGTTCTTTCCTCGTCTGATCCTTCTTTTTCTCAGTCAAAAAAAATCCCTCCTTTTACACGTAGTTTGTGTGAAGGAGGGAAGAACCATACCAGTTATTCATAGACGTGAAACAGCATGAGTTCGTGGATTTGTTTCTCCACCTGCACTATTTCTTCAGGTGAGAAGGTGGAGTCGTCAAATTCAATTTTGCCATCCTTATGATAGGTGGCTTTTATGCTCTGGCCTTTGAAAAAGAAGGATAGGTGCCACCCGGGCAACTGGCTATTTTTGTATAAAGGTTTTATTTGAAAATGTGATATCATGCTGTTACCTCCTAATCATTATTTCTCAATAATGATTAGTTCTATATTAAACGGAATAATCCTTTATTTTATTTGTCTTCTCCATAAAAAGGTCAGTCAGCTTTTCTGTCGAAGCTTCCTTGATTGCCGGTTCATCAAAGTCCATCGGCTTTGCATTCAGTTCATAAAGATAGTATTTCCCTTCTTCTGTAACCCCAATGTCAGCAGTAAACTCACTTAGATTGTCATAAAAGGTGGAGAGATGTTTGCCGGATTGATTGATGAGGTTGCTGACCGCAGGTAAATTGAGTTCTATAGGCAATTCCTCCAATGTAGCGATCCTTCCACCTGCAGGAACATGTGTGGTTACCTGCTGCGTATTGGCGACACGTACTCCGATACCCGTGATAGTGAATTCCCTATCCTTCGCATGTGCAAGAATTCGGTAATCAAATTTTTTGCCTTCAAAAAGAAGAGTGGAAATTGCCTCCTGGACAATGTAGGATTGCATTTTATCATCCTTTAGGAAGTATTGTATGAGCTTTTTGATGCTCGGGAATAAGTAGGTTTTGGCGGAAGTGGTTTTTAAAATGAAACTATGGCCATTTGTATAGATATAGGAAAGTCCGATTCCCTTTTTGCTTTTTCTTTTTTTTATATAGACTGCGCCAAAGATGACAAGCATTTCCTCCAATGTCTTTTCGGATAACAGTTCTGTACGAGGGAGATGGTCGACCAAATCTTCATGGCTTTTCATCTGCAAGTAAAGTTCCCATTTATCGAAGAACCGCGGATTAAACATAGGTATTTGATAGAGGTCGGAAAGGTTCTTCACTTGTTCCAAATGATTCTCTTCATCTTCTATCGAATACAGTCTGTTATAAATGATGTCAGGGAGTGGGGCCTTTATTTTTATCCAATTACGGTGTGCCGGCAAAAAGCAAAACCCTTCCATCCCGTCATCTGTCAGCTGCTGGGGCGTGAAGACAATCGAATTTCCCCCTTTTTTTGCCAAGGTGAGCTGTAGGCGCTTGAACAATCCTATATTGCCGACAAACCCCTCCTTTTTCGGACTGGCCAAAATTCCGACAAGGGGTCCAGCCTTGCTGTCCTCCATATGAAATGGGAAGGATTGATATTCTTCAGAATGAGTGTCCCTATAAGGAACCGAAAAATATTTGCCCAGATAGATCTTTTCTTTCCCTTGATAGGTGTGATACCAGGATTTTCCGTTTAAATCGTAATAGATCTGCTTCATGAGAAAATCCCGTCCGGATGCTGTATGGTTTGTTCCGTTAAATAAACTGCATATTCTATAGAAAGTTTTCTGGTCAGAATGTCTTCATACCGCAGTTTTGGGTGATAGAAAATAGACCTCCCAGGCTTTGAATTTGCTTCAAAAAGCCAGATCCTTTTTTCCTTATCCATTCCAAAGTCAAAGCCAATCTCCCCGATGAAGCCAGGAAGATGAGTATCGATGGCCTCACTGATAAGAAGCGATGCAGCTGTAAGCTTTTGCGTGATATCCTCTTGATCTTCCCGGCCAGGGAACATCTCCGAAATGGTCTTAACCACACCGCCGCTATTCATATGGGTGGTGACACTTCCTTTGCCGCTGAGTTTAGCCGCCATGGCACTTACCATCCACCTGCCGCTTTCATCTTTGTTGGTGTGTACCCGGAAATCCACATGGGAATCATCCTTTTTGATTAAAGGAATGCCCTGCTGAATAAGATAGCCTGATAGATCTTTGTTTTTCATGACTGTCCCAAGCATGGTTTCCAAAGAGGAAAAGCGCATCAGCTTATTTTGAAGCTCTACATTCTTGTATCTGACATAATAGAAGCCTTCCTCACGATTATAGATGATTTTATAGACACCGAATCCTAGGCTCCCATTTGTCGGTTTTACATAAATAAATGGATATTTGGCAAGAAAACTTTCCATTTTTTCAATGGTCACCTTATTGCTCGTCTCAGGCAGATAGGGGACAATGTTTTCCTCGATCATCAATTTCTGATGAATATCCCATTTGTTGAAGAATCCAGGATTGAACCAGGGTATCGCATAATCCTTTTGCATTTTTTCCCTTGTTTCCGAGAGGAGCTTGTGCTTTTCTGTTCTTCGATTGGGAAGTCTATCGTACACAACATGAGGGAAGGGTAAAGTTCTTCTGCACCAGCCTTTGTCAGAGAACATATAACCCTCCATGGTTCCATCTTCCCAATTGATATGATTCGCACCAAAAAGAAAGACATACGCTCCCACTTTTTTCTCCGTTGACAAAAGCTTCGAGAAGAAGAGTGTCCTCTCGCCGATTGGCCTGATAATGGAATTGGTGAAACCTGCCGTGAAAATCCCGATTAATGGACCGAGATGAAGAACATCCTCATGAACAAAAAGATGAATTTTCCCTTCATAAGGCAGCATCAGCTCTTCATAGATTTTCTTGGATAAATATAGGATTCCTCCAGAATGATAGGTGGGCTTGCACGCATATTGCACGGTTCCAAAAGCAATGGAGGAGATAGGCCATTCCATCAGTGTTTCAGGAATGGAAATAACATCTTCCTTTAATGATTCCTTACATTTTACAGGTAAAAGAGCTTTCATATCATTCAACTCCCATTTTGTTTCTCTGTGAAAAAGCCAGATACTCGCAATATTTACTTGGAGCCTCATAGATTTCCTTTTGAATTTGCTTTGCTGTCATTGTTACTATCTTATGACCTGGCTTGGAATTAATATCTAATATCCATAAATTCTGGCGGCTATCCAATCCGAGATCTACGCCCAATTCAAATAGGGGCTGAAATGCTCTTTCCAGTAATACAGGGAGGTGGGTAACTATTTTTCGAATGTCCTCTTCCAGCTTGCTTTTTTGTAAGGAGGTGAGGCTTTTAGTCAGCGAGGAATAGGTGTGCATCCTTCCTCCTCCAGCCAGATTGGAGGTAATATGATGGGGAATGCCTGTACGAATGACCCTTATACGCTCCTGCCATTCACCCCTTTCATCCTTTTGCAGTAAGAGCCGGATATCAAAAGGGGTGCCATCCTTATTCTGAAGGGATAAAAAGGGTTGGAATATATAGGATGTTTTTTTCATGCGTGTATGTAGCCATTGCTGAAAAAGACTTGAGGAAGGAAAAGTGAAATACTGCTCCCCCGGCTGCTTCACTTCCTTAGCCATAATCTGTCCTTTGGAGGCTTCCACCTTGATCAGACCTTTTCCTTGTGATCCATGAATCGGTTTCAGCACCCACTTTTTTTGAATCTGCAAATTTGCCAGAAGAAAGCTTGCTGTGGTCAGTTTTAGAGTCTTAGGAAAAAATGGCGCAAGAGATGGGTCTGTTGAAACCGCCTGATGAACATCCCATTTGTTTGGCAGGCCATATCCCAAAAAATGGCGCTCCTCCTGCTTTTTCAACTTTTCCACTCTACCGGACAGTTCACGAGCCAATCGGGAGGAGTAAAAACAGCGGTCATAAATAAAAGAAGGAATAGGAAAGCTGTCACTTACCCATTCCATTTTTTCACGACAATACCGCAGACCATTTATTTTTTCATCCCCATTCAATTCCTGGGGAGTAAAGTGATAGACCATCGTACTGCTGACGCTATGCTGTGCTATTTTCGTCACATATGGAGTCGGCTTCAAAAAAGAAAGTATTCCTAGTACTATCATGTTTAATTAGGCCTCCTTGATTGTTTCATCAATCAGATATAGACAGTAGAGGATAATCGCTTTTGCAGAAGGGCGGACGGTAGGAGAGCTTGTAGTACTATACAAATTTTTGGAAGGCTTGGTGTTCACCTCGATGATCCAGGGACGTCCGGTTTGATCGATAGCCAGGTCAATCCCAAGCTCTCCATAGATTCCCTCCGAAACCATTCCCACCACATCGGCCACCTCAAGCGCTATCTCCTTCAGATGCTGACGCAGATGTAGAAGTTCATTCCTTTCATATCGTGTTCGCAATACTTTTGAAACGGTCAGCATTTCGCCTCCCTGTGCAAGGTTGGAGACAAAGTATCCCGCCTTGGACGCTCTAGCGGTGGAGGAAGTCAAACGCCAGCGGTGGTTTTCCCCGCGGTGGCAGAGGTAGCGGAAATCCACAGGTCGGCCATCGAGGTCGAACAGATCAAGACCCTGTTGGATAATATAGTGCTTTTTTTTGATATGCGAGGAGAGTCGCTTGTACAATTCAGCATAAGTACTGTATGTTGAAGATACTTCCTGTTGAATGGATGAATAGCTTAATGCAAAACCATCTGGCACCTTGCAGACCTTGAAAATCTGCTTTCCCTGGCTGCCATTGATGGGTTTAATAAAAATGGTGGAGTATTGTTCCAGCCAACTTTTCAGCGATTCTTTCGAATAGAGAGCGGTATCCGGCAAAAAGGGCTGAAGATGCTCAGCTTCCTGCAACTGCTTATAGACTGTCCACTTATCGAGAAAATGGTCATTGAAATAAGGTATTTTCCATTCCTGCAAGGCCTGAGTGAAATCGTGAAACATTTGCCGTCTTTCATTCGTACGTTTATGGAGCCGATTATGGATCACCTGAGGAAAAGGGAGTGTGTACCGTTTCCAGGCATCATTTTCGTAAAAATAGCCTTCAATCGATGGTGCTGCCCACTGATCCGGCATGGAAAACACATAAAAGATGGCGCCGATCTCATCGGCGTAATTCGCCAGCTCCTGGCAGTATTCATGTATGGACTTCAAATCGATACCTTCTTCTTTTAAGGTGATTTCAGTCAGAAGCCCGATAACAGGTCCAATCAGAAGTCTTTGTTTTGCGTGATCAAAGGTGATTAAATAATTTTTTTCTTCCTCAAATAGCAGCAGGGAATGTAATATAGAAGGATCGAGTCTTATGGTGCAATCCTCTCCCTTGATACATACGACAGGAGCCGAGATTCTATTCCGGCTGCATTGCAATTCAAGTAAAGATTTATCCTGTGGAAGCTTCAATTTTTTTGCCAACGCTTCACTAATTTGTATAATTGGAACTGGGTGCATGCTTTCAAAGGGCACTACTCTTACAATATGAAAGTTCATGATATTCCCTCATTTATTACCTGTGGCGGCAAGGTGTAGGTGAAACGATGTGTGGATAATGAGAAGGTGTCAGGATCTGTCCTCAGTCATTGGAGGAAGGTCGCTAACACCCCGATTGGTTCAACTAACTATGGTTAGAAGCCTTAAGCTCCTACCCAATTAGAAGGTTCCTTTTATTGTATGAAAGCGGAAGTAATAGGTGATAAAAGAAAGGTTGTTTATAGATGAAAATACTGTATGTCATATCTGTGATGGTTATTGTAGGTGCATTAATCGGGGGAGTCACGAACTCCCTTGCGATAAGGATGCTGTTCCGTCCTTACAAACCCATTTATCTTTTCGGGAAAAGGGTTCCGTTTACCCCAGGCCTGATTCCTAAACGAAGAGGGGAGCTGGCAGACCAGCTCGGAAAGCTTGTGATGGAGCACCTCCTTACTGCAGACAGCATGAAGCGAAAACTGGAAAACAGCCAGTTCCAGGAGAAGATGGAGGAATGGGTCAAAGTGGAGCTCCAAAACTATCTGGAAAGCGGGATTACCGTCCAGGAGTTTTTGTCCAGATTCGGAATCGAAAATGCTGATGAAAAGTTGAAGGAGAACCTTGTGCGCGTCGTGGAATCAAAATATGAAGAAATCATGACGCGTCTGCGCACCAAACCATTGCAGCAAGTGCTTCCAGCTTCAATAGTTCATTCCGTCCAGAGCAATATACCGTATGCAGCGGAATATGTTTTATCAAAAGCTGTCCATTATTTTGAAAGTCCTGAAGGAAAAAGACAGCTCAATAAGATGATCCAGGATTTTATCGCTACACGTGGCAAGCTCGGAAGTGTGGTCCAAATGTTTATGGGCAATTACAATATTGTGGATAAAGTGCAGCCAGAGGTCGTCAAGTTCCTGAACCATGAAGGAACAAAGGATGTACTGATGAAGGTGCTGTATGGTGAATGGGAAAAAATCAAGAGGATGGAAATCGGGGAAGTCGAAGAGAAAGTGACAAAAGTGACGATCCTTTCCACTATACACAAAGCACTTGACCGTACCTTGAACATACAGGGCTGGATGGAGAAGAGCCTGCTAGAGGCTATTCGGCCGATTCAGCCATGGATGATGGAAAAGCTTGTACCATCAATACTTTTGACAGGGAGTCATCTCGTACTGGAAAAACTCGAAGAACTTCTTGCAAAACTACAGCTCGAGGATGTGGTCCGTGATCAGGTCGAGTCCTTCTCCTTGGAGCAATTGGAGGAAATGGTCCTCTCGGTATCCAAAAAGGAACTGAAGATGATCACCTATCTTGGAGCCCTGCTCGGCGGGCTGATCGGACTTTTTCAGGGGATATTTGTTCTTTTCGTTTAAGAGCGGCATAGTGAATTGTTTGAATGAGATTGGCAGGTTTGTTATACTGGTCACTAGCATACCTGATAGTTGGGTAAAAAAGGAAGGAATGATTTATCTTGTCTAATAACGTTTATGATGTGGCATATGGATTGGAAAAAGCGGTTAGAGAAAGCGATGACTTTAAAAATCTTCAACATTTATATAAAGAGGTTTTTGCTGACGAGTCCACTAAAAGAATGTTCGAGAATTTCCGTAACATCCAATTGGAGCTTCAGCAGAAGCAGATGAGCGGTCAGGAAATCACTCAGGAGGAAGTGGAGCAAGCGCAACAAACGGTGGCACTGGTTCAGCAGAACGAAAGCATCGCCAAGCTGATGGAAGCCGAGCAGCGCATGAGCATGATGGTAAGCGAACTGAACAAAATCATCATGAAGCCTCTTGAAGAATTATATAGCGAAAAAGAGAACCAGAACTAAACAAAAGCGTACTTCGGTACGCTTTTTGTTTTGGGATCATTTGCATTCAACCATAAACGTCCCCGCCAACCACACCTTACCTGTTCTATTTTCCCTTCATTCCTCATACTCATATCAGTAAGTACAAACATCTTAGATAAGGAGGCCTCTCCATGATATACCGCTTACTAGCCATAAATATCGATGGCACTTTGTTGAAATCGAATGGAAGATTAGCGAAGGAAACGAAGGAAGCCATCGAATATGTGAAGAATAAAGGGGTCTATGTGACGTTAGTGACTGGCAGGAACTTTGCATTTGCGAAGAAGGTTGCCAAATCGTTGAAGCTTGACACATTCCTGATCACTCATGGGGGAGCATTCATCGCCTCCAAGCTGGATCAACCGCTGCAGGCTAAAAGGATTTCGGAGGATAAAACGTTCAATCTTGTTCAGGTATTGGAAAACTATGATTGTACGGTGAGGATATTGCACGAACGCTACTCGATCGGTAACAGATTGAGAGGTGCAAATAACCTGATGGCAAGGGCGGTTCTCGGTTCGAGTGATCCATTGATCTATCCGATGCAATTTGTGGAATCGCTGGGAGATACTTTAATAGATAATCCGATAGCGCCGCCGAAGATCGAGGTTTATTTTACGGAGCCGGAAGAAAGGGAGCGGGTCATAGACACTTTGAAATCCGCCTTCAAAGATATTGAGATCCTCGTACATGCCGATGGAAAGGTGGATATTCTTCCGGATGGGGGAACAAAGCTGGATGGGCTATTGATGCTTGGGGATGTTCTTAAGATTGCCCCACAGGAAATGGTCGTCATCGGAGACACGATGGAGGATCTGCCAATCATCGAGGTTGCAGGTCTTGGTGTAGCAATGGGTAACGCACCAAAAGAAGTGAAGCAGGCAGCCGATTGGATTACTAGGACCAATGATGAGTCCGGTGTTGCTTACATGATAAAAGAGCATTTCCGCAAGCAGCAGCGAATTGCATTTTTAAATAAAATGAAAATATAAATGAAAGAAGAGGAGGACGCAATCTTTGGTCCGCCTCTTTTTCCTTATCCTGACGCTTGATAATGGCTCACCTGTTCCGTTACACTAGAAAGAGTGAAATGGAGAGCAACATTGAAGGGTGATTATAATGAAAATAGCAATCAAAGGGCTTCATGATGATAGATACCACCGTCCGTTATCCTTAATTTCGGACTTGTTTTTTGAAGAAACGGAAGTGCTTTTTGAGAATAGTGTAAATGACATGGCTGATATCCTTATCACTTTTTCTGTAGAGGAAGTGGCTGATACGTTTCATGTACAAGGAATGCTTGGCGGGGATACAGTCCAACATAGCAAGAATTTAACGTCTAAGGATGAGAAGGAAAGGTTTCGCTTGAAAAAGCAGGCGGTTTCCTACGTTTATCTGACTCTGTTGCAGAATAAGACGGAAATCATCCAGAAGTGGGGTATTTTGACAGGTATACGCCCTACCAAGCTTCTACATTCAAAACTGCAAAAGGGCGAGGAGAAGGAAAAGGTCCACCAGCAGCTGCGTGAGGACTATCTGATTACAGACGAGAAAATTGCACTGATGCAGGAAATTGTCGATCGTCAGCTTTCTGTCGTGCCTGACCTTTACGAGCTTGGTAACGAGGTCAGCATCTATATCGGGATACCATTCTGTCCGACGAAATGTGCCTACTGTACATTCCCGGCCTATGCAATCAACGGCAAGCAGGGCAAGGTGGATTCCTTCCTCGGCGGACTGCATCATGAAATCAGGGAAATCGGTGCCTGGCTGAAGGAAAAAGGAATCAAGATCACGACTGTCTACTATGGCGGAGGAACACCTACAAGCATCACGGCCCAGGAAATGGACATGCTGTATGAGGAAATGTATGAGGCTTTTCCTGACATGGACCGTGTCCGTGAAGTAACGGTGGAGGCGGGCCGTCCTGATACGATTACGCCTGAGAAGCTCGAGGTTCTGAAAAAATGGAACATCGACCGTATCAGCATCAATCCTCAATCTTATATACAGGAAACCTTAAAGGCAATCGGTCGCCACCATACGGTCGAGGAGACCATTGAAAAATTCCATCTCGCACGTGAAATGGGAATGAACAATATCAATATGGATCTTATTATCGGTTTGCCTGGGGAAGGAGTCGAGGAATTCGACCATACCCTGCAGGAGACGGAAAAGCTGATGCCGGAATCCTTGACGGTGCATACTCTTTCCTTTAAGCGTGCCTCCGAGATGACGCAAAATAAGCGTAAATACAAGGTTGCCGACCGCAATGAGATCAGCCGGATGATGGATATGGCGACAGAATGGACCCGGGAGCATGACTATGTGCCATATTATCTGTACCGCCAGAAGAACATCCTTGGCAATCTTGAAAATGTCGGCTACGCGCTGGCAGGACAGGACAGCATCTATAACATCATGATCATGGAAGAAAAGCAGACAATCATCGGGTTGGGTTGTGGGGCATCCAGTAAATTTGTCCATCCGACTACCGGGAAAATTACGAGATTTGCAAACCCGAAGGACCCGAAATCATATAACGACGGCTTCCTTCACTATACGGAGGAAAAAATCCGCATCCTGGATGAGCTGTTCTTTTCGGATGATAAGCTGGAGGTACGATAGGGTGAATGGGGCTATGGCAGTGAGGATTTCACGGGGAGTGTAGGCCATAGGAAGGAAAAGAGCGTATGAGCTTTTGGGCTGTACGTTCTTTTTTGTGCTGTTTGTTGGCGTTGTGGTACTTAATGGAGTGTAAGGCGGGAGTTGCATAGGTTCGTGGATGCTTAAATGCTTATATGCTGTGACTTTTACCTATTATTGGAAAGTTGATAGATTAAGAAGTGTTTTGGATAGATGAAGAGTCAAAGTCGATAGATTATGGAACGATTTGGATATAATAAGGTGGATTTTGGATAGATTACTGCCGATTTTCGATAGATTATAAAAAACATGGGAGTCGGGACTCTTGAATCTCCCATCAAACCTGTTGTTAACCCGCTTCCTCACTCGAATGAACCACTTGTTACCAATTTTTCAGCTCATTTAAACCTAAAGGTAGTAAAATGCAAGTCATAGCCATAAAGTCAGTAGAAAACCCAAAATCAAAAACTGCTATATAGGCCAGTTGCGATACAGAGGCATCACTCTATTTGTAAGCTGCTGTCTTTAAAAAATATAATCATGAATGAATAATCATTCATTTCCCGATAGTTTCGTATTATACTAGTAGTAGCAAAGTGAAAAAAGTTGGGGAGGGTACCAAACAAATGATAAAAACAGGGGATGTTCTATCATGGTCACGCACGTTCACGGAAGAGGAGACATTGCAGTTTGCACAGCTGTCTGGAGATCAGGGGAAACACCATATTGAGTATGATGAGCATGGTAGATTAATGGTTCACGGTTTACTGACTGCAAGCATTGGCACAAAAATAGGGGGAGACCTGAACTATATCGCAAGAAACATGAACATGGAATTCATTCGCCCCGTATTCACAGGCGATACAATCACATGCCATGCAAAACTGACAAGAGTCGAAAACGGCGAAGGCTACAAAAAAGTAACCGTCCAATCCACCTACACCAACCAAAAAGACAAACAAGTCCTCCTCGCCACCAGCAGCGGAATCGTTCGCGACTGATAGAGGAATTCCTGCAGGGGTCTGGCCCCAAAACACAATTTAATATTTCTGAAAATTCTATCAACCACATAGGATTTAATGTATAATAAAGAAATGAATAGTCATTCATATTTAGTATGATAAAAGGGAGGGTTTTGAATGGGTACGGTGAAGGTGACGGATCAGGGACAGGTTGTTATGGTGGAGTTGAATAGACCGGAGTCGTTGAATGCTATGAATGTGGAGATGCTGGAGACTTTGGCGGAGGAATTGGAAAATATCGCTAAAGGAGATGCAAAGGTAGTAGTGCTGAAGGGAAGCGGGAATGCATTTAGTGCTGGGGGAGACATTAAGATGATGTTGCAGGAGGATGTCGGCAACTTTGATAGAGTCATGGATTCCATTGCTTCAATGATCACGACCATCTACACGATGCCGAAAATTACGATTAGCGCCATCCACGGGGCTGCCGCAGGGCTTGGGCTGAGTCTGGCCCTTGCAAGTGATTTTGTTGTAGCTCATTCTTCTACGAAATTGGCGATGAATTTTATCAAGATCGGCCTTATCCCTGATGGGGGAGGGCACTTCTTTATGGAAAAGCGCTTAGGGGAAGCGAAAGCAAAACAAATGATATGGGAAGGCAAAACCATATCCGCATCTGCCGCCCTGGAACTGGGTTTGGTAGACCGTGTAGAGGACGAAGGGATGGAGGAAATGATCATGAAAAAAGTGTCCACGCTTCTTCATGCTCCACTCCAAGCTATGCTCGAGACAAAAGAGATTTACATTAAAACTTCTCTTCCTCGCTTGCAAAAGATTCTGGAACTCGAAAAAAATGCACAAAGCAGAATGAGAAAGTCCGAGGATCATAAAGAGGGCATCAAGGCTTTTGTGGAAAAGAGGATGCCTGTTTTTACAGGAAAATAAAAGGATTATATTTTTGCTGCTACTATTTCGTGTAGCAGCATTTTTTAGTAAGGTCCAAATTATTGCCAGTGTTAAAAATAGACAGAGCTCCCCAATGGTGATACTATTTTTTCAACTAAGACTCAAGGCTTACCTAAACTTAATGCTTTGGTTCGTTTTATCATAATTGGAGGTTAACTATAATAAAAGTGGAATATCAGTTCGAAAATTACGGTTCACATTGGAGATGTTACTGCCTTGATAAATAAAAGAAAACAGTTACCGCTCGAGGTCTTTTTGCACATCCTTTTAGCGGTCACATCCACTTATTTGCTCTGTACAGTTTTTCCGACCTTGCTTTTATCGTATAAAATGATTTTTTTATTCATCATTATCGGAATCGCAGTGGTGGACTTTTTCCTATTGCTTTGGAAACGCTATGAATATCTGAAAATCACAAAA
The DNA here is from genome assembly GCF_042800035.1 of Sutcliffiella sp. NPDC057660. NCBI lineage: Bacteria > Bacillati > Bacillota > Bacilli > Caryophanales > Bacillaceae > Sutcliffiella > Sutcliffiella sp. NPDC057660. The sequence goes on along the minus strand of NZ_JBHVHV010000004.1, from coordinate 78,142 downwards.
GTTGCACATTTTACCGTTCTCATCTTTGTACTTCTTTTATTTCTAGTATACTACTTAACAAAATTCCTGGTTTTAACGGATATGTATGGAATGGAAAATATGCTTCGTGAACATGAATCGACAGCTCAGCTGATCTTTTTCTTCGTTTGTATGGCACAGCCTATTATTCTCCCGATTCCCGAAGCAGTGACGCTCCCGGCTGGAAGTGCGGTTTTCGGTCCTTTTACAGCTGCATACCTAGGATTCATGGGAACGCTGGCAGGAATTGTTTTCATGTTTTTCATAGCGCGTATCGGCGGAGTTAAGCTAGTATCCAGATTGGTGAAGGAAAAGCATCTCCTGAAATTTCAGGAGTATATGGGGAAGAATGAAACAGTCATACTGGCACTCCTTTTTATCATTCCAATCCTCCCGGATGAAATCATTTGCGTGGGGGCGGGTATCGGGGCGGTTTCGTTCAAAAGGTTCTTTATCATCGCAAGCATCTCCAAGCTGTTCACTACCTCCTTATTAGCCTATTCGGTCTATTTTGCCAAAGCACTTTCCTTGACCAGCACCCAGCTGGTAGTTGCCGGTTCTATTATCCTGCTTGTCATCTTCGTTTCTAGCATCGCTTTAAAAAAAGTGTTGGAAAAAAGCAAAAGACGCTTTCGATCACAATGAAAGATCGAAGCGTCTCTTTTATCTAGGCTCTTTTCATAAAGTTTGTTGTTTATGACCGGAAAAAATCGGCTTTTGGATTTTTTACCGAGATAAACTTCGCTTTATTTAAAAAATACAACTTCTAATACACTGAAAAGAGCACGGTGGTAGATAATTTTACTTGTCTAAGTTGTATTCGTCAAAAGCAACACTTTCTGCGAAAACAGCCTTTATCTATGAAACAATACCAATTTCCCGCTTGCATTTGTACAACGGTGGGTGGTATCCAGGTGGTTCAGTTCTGCCAATCTTTTTTCCCCTGTTTCTTTTGCTTCTTTTTCGGTGGCAGCTTCAAAGCTTTCATCAAGGAGCGTTTCCCCTGTTTTACTGAATACAGTCAGTGTATATTTCCCCATCTTTATCCCTCCATAAAAGAATGAATACCTATTCATTGCTTTTATTTTACTATTAGATTCCTTTTTTGTAAAAAGAATATGAAACTATTTGTATTCTATATCGTATAGTTAAGGAGAGTTTAGGAGGGATATAGTTATGGCATTGCAAATAGAAGGTGTAACAAAAAAATTCGGGAAACATGTCGCAGTGAATGATTTAACCCTGGAAATCCCTGAAAGCCAGATGTTCGGCTTTCTTGGGGCAAATGGTGCAGGGAAGACGACGACGTTTCGTATGGTCCTTGGGCTGCTTGAACCTACGGCAGGCAGGATATCCTGGGCAGGGAAGCCGATTACGTACAAGGAGAGCGAGATTGTTGGATATCTTCCGGAAGAGAGAGGGCTGTATCCGAAGCTGACAGTAAAAGAACAGATGATTTATTTAGGGCGCCTAAGAGGGATGGGGAAGCCCGAAATATTGAAGGAGCTCGAGCTTTGGCTAGAACGGTTCCGAGTGCCGGAATACTTGAATAAAAAGGTGGAGGAGCTCTCCAAGGGAAATCAGCAAAAGATTCAGTTCATCGCTTCCACCATTCACCGACCAAAGCTACTGATCTTAGATGAGCCGTTCAGTGGACTCGATCCATTGAATGTGGAGCTTTTGAAGGAAGCGGTGGTGGATCTGAAAAATCAGGGCACTTCGATCGTTTTTTCCTCGCACCGGATGGAGCATGTGGAGGAGCTTTGCGAGCATCTTTGCATCATGCATCACGGGAAGCCGGTAGTGCATGGCGCGCTGAGGGATATTAAACGCTCCTTCGGTAGAAAAAATGTCATCATTCATGCAGACTTCGATTTGGAGTTTCTGGGAAATCTGCCAGGTGTGACGAACACCAAGAAAACAGCGGAGGGCATGATTGTTCAGGTGAACGATGAAGAAGTCTCCCAGGATATTCTGCAGCAGATAACCGGTAGGGGCTATGTAAGGAAATTTATCCTTGAAGAGCCTTCCTTGAACGATATTTTCATTGAAAAGGTAGGTGCTTCCTATCATGAATAAGTTTTTAGTCATTCTTTTTCATACGTATATGAGTAAATTGAAATCCAAATCATTTATTATCACAACGATTATCAGTACCATTATCATTCTTGGCATCACGAATATTCAGTCCATCATTGATATTTTTGATACAGAGGAAGAAAAAATTGTGGCTGTCTATGATGAACAGAATGCTGCCATTCCCTTGCTTGAACAGCATTTGGCTGCGACAGGCGATTCCTTGAAAGTGGAACAGGTAGACACAACGGAAGGAATCGACGAGAAGATTGAGTCCGGAGATTATGAAGGGTTATTGGTTGTTACATTTGATGAAGAAGGACTCCCAACAGGTGAGTACAAGGCTTCGTCCATCACAGATAACGAAACCATCTCCCAGCTTGAGCAGGCCTTGCAACAAATCAAGGTTGGTATTGCAACAAGTCAGATTGGGCTTACCCAGGAGCAGATAGCAACACTTTATGAACCGATACAGTTCGATGTCACAGCTTTACAGGAATCGGCAAAATCGGAAGAAGAACTGAATCAGGCAAGAGGATTGGTGTATATCCTTCTATTTGTCATCTATTTCTCGGTAATCTTGTATGCAAGCATGATTGCTACAGATGTGGCCGTGGAAAAATCGTCCCGGGTCATGGAAATTCTGATTTCATCGGCATCACCGATCATGCATATGTTCGGAAAGATCCTCGGGATTGCTCTACTGAGTTTAACACAATTGACTTTCTGGATTGTGGTTGGCTACATCTCCTTAAGTGGGAATCTGGAGGGCATGACAGGTGGCGTGTTTGAATACTTCGGTGTAGGGGATATTGCGGTTTCAACCTTTATCTTTGCAATTGTATTCTTTCTGCTGGGATATTTCCTCTATGCTACCTTTGCAGCATTCCTGGGATCTTTAGTAAGCAGGATCGAGGAAATACAACAGATCATTCTGCCTATGACCCTGTTGATTGTTGCCGGCTTTATGATTGCGATGTTCGGCTTGAACAACCCTGACAATTCATTTATTCAGGTAACCTCATTCATTCCGTTCTTTGCGCCAATGATCATGTTCCTACGAGTCGGGATGCTGGAGGTTCCATTCTGGGAAATCGGATTATCCATCGGGATTTTGGTTGCTACCATTGTGCTTCTTGCGATATTTGGAGCAAAGGTATATCGTGGCGGAGTTCTCATGTATGGAAAGAGCTCGTCCCTGAAGGATATCAAAAAGGCATTGCAGCTTTCAAAAGATAAATAACGCACTCACCCCTAAATGAAATCATTTGGGGGTTTGTTTTTTGAAAAGGGTTGGCCTAAACCAAAACTTTCATTCGGCACGAACGTGCATTCGTATTTCAACCGTGGTAAAATAAAGAAAAAGACTGATAGATGAGGTATACCAATGAATGCTATTCGATTTATACACGCTGCAGACTTGCATTTAGATAGCCCATTTAAGGGGTTGAACTATCTGCCCCAGGAAATTTTTGAGCAGGTGCGAGCGAGCACGTTTACAGCACTCGCCAACCTGGTGGATATTGCTATAGAAGAGAAGGTTGATTTTCTTGTTTTGGCAGGAGATCTTTTTGACATGGAAATACGAAGCCTGATGGCTCAGGCAAAGCTGAGAGAGGAATTCCTGCGCTTGGAGAAGGAGGACATCGCGGTCTATGTTATTCACGGAAACCACGATTTCATCGGTGCCGGCTCTCTGCAATTCCGGTATCCGAAAAATGTCCATATTTTTAACGAGAAGGTAGAAAGCAAAAAGTTTATCAAGGATGGAGAGCACATTGCCAATATCTATGGATTCAGCTACGACAGACGGCATGTCCTTCAGAACAGAACAAGTGAATATATGAAGAAGGACCATAACGTCCCTTATCATATCGGAGTGTTGCATGGAAACCTGGCAGGTAGGGAGGATCACGACCCATATGCGCCATTTTCCCTTTCCGAGTTATTGGAAAAGGAATTCCAATATTGGGCTCTTGGACATATACATAAACGCGAAATCCTTCATGAGAATCCCCCTGTTATCTATTCGGGAAACATCCAAGGCAGAAATAAAAAAGAAACCGGTGAGAAAGGCTGTTATCTAGTGGAACTGGATCAACATGGGGCAAAAACCACCTTTAAGGATACAGCCACCATTCTATGGAAGGAGCTCAGGCTATCCATTGAATCCAGTGAGACGATGGATCAAATCTTGCAGGAAGCAAAAAACCTGCTGGATATAAGCAGGCAGGAGGAGAGAGCCTCTCTCATACGTATTAGATTAACCGGGAGCGGTCCATTATTTGCTCATCTTCAGGATGAAAGTATCCTGGAGGATTTTCAGCAATTTATAAATGATGGCGAAGCAGCACAGCCCATCTTTCAATTTGTATACAGTGTATCAAATCAAACGACCCCTTCTTTCACCAAGGTGGAGTTAAAAAAGAAAGCCTTTTATGAAGACTTCTATAAGGTGGTAGAGGAAACGACTGATATCACCCCATTCCTGGGATCGCTGTTCAAGCATTCCGATGCAAGGGGTTTTTTGGATCCCTTTAAACAGGAGGATAAAAAAGCCATCTTGGAAGAAGCGGAGCAATGGCTCGTGACAAGATTTCTGGAATCGGAAAAGAGGTGATAGAACTTGAAAATAAAATCTCTTGAAATCTATGGTTTTGGTAAATTGGAAAATGTGAAAATCGATGAGTTTTCCCAAGGCATTCAAGTATTCTATGGAAGAAACGAGGCTGGAAAGTCCACACTGATGGCATTTATACATGCCATTCTATTTGGGTTTCCTTTGAAAAATCAGACTGAACTAAGGTATGAGCCCAAAAAGGGGTACAAGTATGGTGGTAGACTTATCATGGAAACGAAGGAAGGCAAACTCCTAACCATTGAAAGAGTTGCTGGAAAATCCGCAGGTGATGTAACAGTAATTGATGAGAAGGGGATGAACCTTTCCATCGATTCTGTGTTGGCAGGAATTGATAGGAGTATCTATAAAGGGATTTTCTCCTTCAATATAATGGATGTACAAAATCTGAAGCTTGTAGATTTAGAGCAGCTTGGAGGCTATTTGTTCTCATCGGGTCTGATAGGGTCTGATAAGCTGCAGAGGATTTCGGATCAGTTGAATAAATCCATGGAGGAATTGTTCAAGCCGGGCGGTCGGAAGCCTGTGATGAATAAACTTATGGGGGATTTAAAGGAAGAGGAAAAGACGGTGCTTCAATGGAAGCAAAAGCTCGAGCAATATGAATCTCTCCAGAAAGATATACAACATGCAGCAAACAAGCTTAAAACTTTGAAGGTCGAAAAGGAAAAGCTCTCCGCAAAGCTGAGAAAAATAGATGCGATGGTAGCCATCCAGCCCATTGAGGATCAATTATCACAATTGAAAAGAGAGCATTCTAAGCTAGGGGACTATTCAACCTTCCCTATTGATGGGATAGCAAGGTTGGAAAAGCTTTTGATTGAACAGTCCAACTACAATTCCAGATTGGAAAAACTAGGGCAGGACAGGTTCTCGCTTGATAAAAAAATCGAGCAGATCGAAGTGGATGAAGCGCTGCTGGAGCAACAGGAACGTATCGAAAGCTTATTAATACAATTCCCTAAGTATCAGGAATCGATGGAGAGATTAGCGTTTCTATCTACCGAGGAGCAGCGACTTGAAAAACAGATTCAAGTTTTGAAGATGGAGCTAAAATGGAAAGAAAAACACGGAGAACAGGTAGAGGGCATCGATACAAGCCTTGCCGCGAAAGCGGAGCTGAGGGGACTTCTGCAACAACAGAATAAGCTGTCCCTTCAAAAAGAGCACTTGGATGAAGAATTTCAGCAAGCCAAAGATGATCTTGAAAAGCAGGAAGATCGCATAGCATCCCTTCTAAAAGAACAGCTACCACGAGAAGAGGTTCAACAGCTGCAAAAGAAGGTACAAGGCCTTGGCGTCGAACGTCTGGAAACTGATATAGCTATCCAGGAACAGTTGCTTCATCAAATGGAAGGTCAGATTCAGCAGCAGGAGCATGAACATGTCCAAATGAAAAAGAAAAATAAGCTTGCCTCAGTGATAAGTATCTCAGCAGGGGGAGCAGGGGCTGCTGTCTTATACATGCAGGACAACACATTGTTAGGATTATTCTTGTTCATTCTCTCACTGGGTATCGGAGGATATCTTTTCTTTACGAAGGCATCCACATCCCTTTTGATTCGATTGCAAAAGGATCGGGAGGCTCAGAAAGAGAAGCTCAGCAAGATCAAGGAAACACTCTACACAAGTCCGGAGAGAACCGGTCTTGAAAAGTATAGGTTGATGCTGGCAAAAGAAAAGCAGATTGAAGAGCTTCTTCAAAAAGAAAGGCTACTTCTTTCACAAAGCGAAAGAACCTATGACAGAATCATTCTTCAATTTGAGGAGTGGGAAAAACAACAGTTCTCCTTTGATGAGAAATGGAAGGAATGGACAGAGTATCGAGGGTTGGGAGCTATTCCTGCAAGTCATATGGAAGAGGCATTTGCCAAAGCAATAGAATTAAAAACGGTATTCATGGAAAGACAGAATCTCCATAAGAGTATTCAACTGAGCGAAAGAATGGTTGATCAATTCAGGGATGAAGCCTCCAAGATTATGAATCAACTAGGCTTGACTCAATCATCCTTGGAGGAAGCCTTCTATTATCTTAAGGCGGAACTCGAGAAGAATGAGAGGAACAAGCAAATACTTGACGACCTTTATGTGAAGGGAAAAGAAATCGAGGAAGAAGCCACATACTTAACCATTCAAAAGAAGGATGCCACTGAAAAAATCGGAGAATTGATGAAGAGAGCTGGTGTTTCAAAGGAAGAGGAATTTCGCCTCAAACATCAGCAGTTCCAAAAAGGGACGGAATATGAGCAGAATATGTCGCTGCTTCAGTTGCAACTTGAGCAAGTGCAGAATTCCTACGGCATCATTCCGGAAAAAGGTAAGACCCTTTCGATGTGGAATTCGGAAAAAGCGGAAACGGAAGAGCAGATTCGCCTTTTATCGGAGGAGCAAGCACATTACTATCAATTGAAAACTAAAAGAGAAGAAGCCGTTCGCACGTTGGAAGAAGGCGGAACCTATTCAGATGCGGTCCAGAAATTCGAGATGTCAAAAAGCCATCTCCAGGAGCAGGCAAGGAAGTGGGCTGTCCTTGCAACCTCCCAGCAATTGCTCAATAGAACCATGGACTATTATCGCACCGTAAAACTTCCTGAGGTCCTGAATAAGGCATCCGATTATTTCCGTTTTTTGACCAACGGGGAGTATAGCCAAGTTTACGATCCAACTAATGAGACAAAGCTGATGGTAAAGCATAAAAACGGACTTTCTTTTGAACCGAAGGAACTAAGCCAGGCGACTGTTGAACAGCTTTACATTTCGATAAGGTTTGCAGTTGCCAGCGTCTGGAGCAGGGAACAGCGCTTTCCATTTATGATGGATGACAGTTTTGTCAACTTCGACCATATCCGCACGGTTCAAGCCCTGGATCTCATGAAGAAGATGACTGAGGAGGGAGAACAGCTGTTATTCTTTACTTGCCATGAGCATATGAAATCACTCTTTGAAAAAGTAGAAAACTCCAAAATCGTAGAATTGGAGCGAACTTACCTACCAATCACGATAAGCTAAGGCTTATTGTCTATATTTAATTGCTACCTGGTTAAGACAAGTGCTATGCTTATATAGACAAAAATGAGGAACGCCTGAAAGGAACAAATGAATGAAAGAAAGACTTGTATCAAAAACAAAAGCTCCCTTGATTCTGCTTAGCTTCAATTTATTTATCATCATGGTGGGAATCGGATTGGTAATCCCCATCCTTCCCTTTTATATTGACCTTTTCGGTGCAGATGCAAGAACCCTTGGGCTGCTTGTAGCAGTTTTTGCCTTTATGCAATTTCTGTTTGCACCATTATGGGGTAGACTTTCCGATAGAATAGGGAGAAAGCCATTGATCACCATAGGGCTGTTCGGCTTTGCCGTTGCAGAATTCGTTTTTGCTTTTGCCAATGGACTTTGGATGCTGTTCCTATCTCGCATACTGGCCGGTATTTTCGGTTCAGCTCTCATGCCGACTGCGATGGCGTACGTATCAGATGTCACCACATCGGAAAAACGTGGTCAGGGAATGGGGATTCTTGGAGCAGCCATGGGGCTTGGAATAGTTGTAGGGCCCGGCCTAGGTGGGTGGCTTGGAGAAATCGATCTGTCATTCCCATTTATTGTGGCAGGTGTTGCTGCGAGCTTAGCCGGAGTATTATCCATTCTTATTCTGCCGGAATCCTATCCAAAGGAAAAACGGGAGCAGGATGCGCTTCTTGAAGCAGGTGAGAAAAGGGATAACCAATTTGTACAGATGTGGAAGGCATTAAAAAGTCCAGTAGGTTTCCTGCTGATTTTGGTATTTATAATGAGTTTCGGATTGGCAAATTTTCAGTCCATTTTCGGGTACTATACCATGCAGCGCTACCACTATGACCCAAGTGAAGTGGGACTGATCATCCTTTTGGTGGGAATCGTTGGCACCGTGGTCCAGGGAGTGCTGGTTGGAAGGCTAACTAAGAGGTTCGGAGAAGAACGGGTAGTGACAGGTTCGCTATTGATCAGTGCGCTTGGCTTTGTCTTGATGACATTGGCGACGAATTTCCTGCTTGTTCTAGTGACGACAAGCATTTTCTTCCTGGGGAACTCCCTGCTTCGTCCATCACTTAATTCTTTCATTTCCAAGCTTGCCGGAAATAAACAAGGTTTGGTCATGGGGCTGAATAATTCCTTTTTAAGCCTCGGAAATGTAGCCGGCCCTATTTTGGCAGGTATTTTCTTTGAAGTGAATATTCATATTCCATATCTGTTTGGCGCATTTGTCATGCTGTTCGGACTAGCCGCTACAAAACTGTGGCTTGCGAGAAAAAGCAGATCCGTGGAAGTCTCTTCATAATATACAGTACTGCTTTTCTTTTCATATTATAAGCTCTGTTAAAGAAGTATGTTGATATTTATCCGAATTCAGCTGGTGATTGGAGCAAAAGGCGTAGACTCCTACGGGGAAAAGCGGTAGGCTTGAGACCCCGCAGGGCGGAGCCCGAGGAGGCTCAAGCATCGCCCCGTGGAAAGCGAAGCCTTTTGCGGAAATCAACAGCGTCGTTAAAAGAGCCAAGCTAAATAATATAATACAATCCTACATTTGCTATATGTAGACAGGGGGAAATGTACATGAAAAAAGGAATTCTCCACTTTGAGGTTGGCGAACAGGTGGATGTTCATTTATTGATAAAAAACTCGACAAAAGGGATTGCCAGTAATGGAAAACCTTTTCTGACACTTATCTTCCAAGATAAAAGCGGGGAAATCGAAGCCAAGCTTTGGGATGCTTCACCTGATGACGAGCATCTATATGGCCCTCAAAGCATTGTTCGGGTCCAAGGTGATATTCACCATTACCGTGGTCGAAATCAGCTGAAAATACGTAAGATCAAGCCGAAGGAAGAGCATGAAGCGGTTTCCGTTGCTGATTTGATAGAGACCGCTCCACTTGCCCAAGATCAAATGATGGAAAAGATCACACAGGCTATTTTTGAAATGAAAAATCCCAATATCCAACGCATTACCCGACATCTGTTAAAAAAGCACCAGCAGGACTTTCTGCAATACCCTGCTGCAACGAAAAACCATCATGAATTTGTTTCAGGCTTAGCCTATCATGTCGTTTCCATGCTGGACCTCGCAAAAGCAATCAGCAGCTTGTATCCAACACTTGACAAGGACCTGCTTTACGCCGGCGTCATCCTGCATGACCTGGGAAAAGTGACAGAGCTTTCAGGACCTGTTTCTACGAGCTATACGATTGAAGGGAACCTGATCGGCCATATCTCCATTATGGTGAATGAGATCGGCAAAGCCGCAGAAGAACTGGGTATAGCCGGTGAAGAAGTGATGGTGCTTCAGCATCTTGTATTAAGTCACCACGGGAAGCTGGAATGGGGCAGTCCTAAGATGCCTCTGATCAAGGAAGCGGAGATGTTGCACTATATTGATAATATTGATGCGAAAATGAATATGCTTGATCGTGCACTTGAACGAGTAAAGCCTGGAGAGTATACGGAGAGAATTTTTGCAATGGACAATCGAAACTTCTATAAGCCTACTTTTCATGAATAATAAGTAATAGGCTATCATTCTTTTTCATATAAATAGACTAGCTAGGAAGTGTAAGCTAGATTTGAAGGAGGAATGAACATGCCTTGGTGGATGTTGCTTGTGGTTATTGGCATCTGTTTCAGTGCGTATATGACGCTTCGGACTGCAAAAGAGGAGAAAGAAGTGGAAAGTGCCATCATCGAAAAAGAAGGACAAGTCTATATGGACCGGATCCAGGAAGCAAGGGAGAAGAGAAGACAGGTCATGTCTTCCAATGCCTCTTAAAGTCTGGAGTTGCATGGTCAACAAAAAAGCTGGAGCATCCGTGCTCCAGCTTTTTGTCTATTATTGCTCGTCTTTTGCTTCCTCGGCAGGCTCCTCTTTCTTAAACGTATCCTTTAAGGAGGATTCCTTCACTTTTACCTTTGCATTTTCCAGCTCTTTTTCCACAGCGGCATCGACAGACTCTTGTCCAACCTTGGAGCGGCGCAGCTCCTCTTCCACATCTGCACGAATTTCATCCAATGGCTGCTTTTCTTTTTTATCAGTCACCTTGATGATGTGGTAGCCGTACATGCTTTGTACCGGGTCGCTGATCTGGTCCACTTCCAGGCTGTAAGCTGCCTCTTCAAACTCAGGTAGCATTTTGCCTGCACCAAACCAATCCAGGTCGCCGCCATTTGCAGCAGATGCAGTGTCAGTGGAGTACTCCTTGGCCAATTCTGCAAAGTCTCCGCCTTCCTCAAGCTTCTTCTTTACTTCCTGGGCAGTTGCCTCATCTTCAACTAGAATGTGGCTGGCACGAATCTCAGCCTTCATGCTATCGTAATATTGCTGTACTTCCTCGTCTGTTAGCTCTATATCTGCAATCGCAGCTTTTTCCTGTAGCATGGAAATGCGGAGAGTCTGTTTTAATTGCTCTTCGTCTTTAAATCCGCTTTGCATCAGTGCAGCTTCGAATTGTGGGCCAAGCTGCTGCTTTAGTTCATTCAAACGATCATCCAGTTCTTCGCTCGTTACCTCGTATGTATCTCCAAGAACTTTTTCATACACAAGCTCACGAAGGACTTCCTCGCCGAAACGCTCCTTCAAAGCAGTATACAGTTCCTCTTGCGTAATGTTTCCTGCTGCTGTTTCTGCCACCACTTCGGAATTATCTCCTTTTTCGGCGTTACAGGCGGACAGGGCAAAGATTGTTGTTGTCGCAGTAAAAGCAATCATCCATTTTTTCATTCTAAACAACTCCCATATGTATTAAAGGTACAAATTCTACTATAGCATAATCTCCTAAATTAATGAAAAAATTATCGGATTTATACATAAAGATAAGAAAATTGTAGCATATGGTTGAAATGCAGTTTTTTAGGCAATGTGTGTTCTTCCTAAAAAATTGGGCAAAAGTCCAATCCAATTTTGACTGCCCTACATATGATAAACAGAATCATGAAATACATCAGCTGTCCAGAAAGCACAAGGATTTCATGAAAAAAGCTTTGAGGCAGGATAAACGCCTATGCCTCCTAAGAAATGCAGCATAAGATATCGTAACAACTCAAAAAGGAGGTGTTACTAGATGGGTACTCCATATGCAGGTGGCTTCGCGTTGATCGTTGTATTGTTTATCTTGTTGGTAATCGTAGGTGCAGCTTGGTTGTACTAAGTACATTCTAATCCAGGTTATCCGGTCAACTTGTATAAAGTGGTCGGAAATTAACACCCCGATTGGTTCAACTAACTTGTAATGGATGAAAACATTCATTACTGGAAGTTTCACTTATAAAACAAAAGGAGGAAAAAAGATGTCAGGTGGACATTCAGGCGGTTTCGCTTTAATCGTAGTACTATTTATTTTGTTGGTAATCGTAGGTGCAGCTTGGTTATACTAATATAACCAGAAAGGGTGGGGAAGCATTTTCCCACCCCTTGCTTTTGGAATGCAAAAAGCATCCCCCATGAACAGGAGATGCTTTTTGATTAAATTGCTAATAGAATGCTTGATGAATAGTTACAAAGATTTTAACAGGATATCTACATAAGAAGAAATTAAAAGGATGGTAATGAGTACATTGATGGTCCGGAAAACTTTTGGTTGACGCTCCTCAGGGATTTCCTTCTGAACACACAATGCATTAGTTAATTTGTTTATGTAGAAGAGTATAAATACAGCCACCACGATAAATAAGATAGCCATATAAGATCCCTCCTTTTGGCTTCCAGTTATACATAATACATTACCAAAGTTTGAGTAAAAAAGATACCTAGACGTTCCAAAACTTTTACAGAAATAAGAAAAAGCCTCCTAATATATGTTAGGAAGCCACTTCGGTCTCATTTCTTATCAAAATATCATAACCGCTTTCCAGTTCTTCAATCTGACATGCGCTCGGGGCACCCTGGATGTGTTTGACATACAGGAAATCAGGAAAACACAAGCCGATGTTCAAAGAGGCAAGCATCGCAAAATAATGATAATAGGTTGGGAAAATGCTCGTAAGTAAAAGCAAGGCAAACGTTATGATAAAGAATGGTGACAAAAATACAATGTATGATTGGAATTTTGAAAAAGGTTTTTTTGTTTTTATAATCATATAAGGCATAAAGCTTTTCAGTCTCCAGCAAAACTTCACTTGTTTTCTAGTAGCAAGCAGCGGCAAAGCATGACATAGCTTATGCATGGTAAACATGGAAGCTATTGATAGGCAGAACCAACCAAAATAATTGGATGATACCGTTACGTCATGAAAGATGAGGCTAAAAGATAAAAACAACAAGATAAATGAAAGTAAGGCGATTATAAAGGAAACGAGCGTTATGCGATGGAGTCCATATTGTTTAACGATATTAATGGATTTCCAGCAGTTCATGGTTGATTCACCTTCCATTATTACAAGTTCAAATTACTAAACTACTGTAAGCCTTTTTGTATTGAAAAGCAATAGGTGTTTTTCACTTATTTTAAAAGAAGGGAATCTAAATATTGGTAAGCGGCAAATTATAGGGTAAAATAGAGGGAAATGACGAAAAAGGAAGAAGAAAATGAGTAGTGTAGAAGAAAGATTGGCCAAGTTGGAATACCATATGGAACTATTAGTAAAGCAGATTCGTATGGATCAATATCCATTTGATGCTCTGGTGATCCAAAGTAAACTCGGAAGAAAAGAAGTCCTGGAATTGATGAATCTTTGTGAAGAACTGAGCAAAGAAATGGAAAAGCAAAAAGCGGAAGGGTTTGTGACGTTTGCTCCGCTTCTTACTGAGTTTCATCAAAAATTACATCCTGATCTGCCATTGGAAAATACGATACAAGCCATGAAGGCACAAACGTTGTATGAACCACTTATGGATGCGTTTATGAAGCTCCTGATTAAGAAGAAGTAACGCTTTCATTTTTTTCTGCAGCTTCTTCTTTTTTAGAAAGTCTTCCATCAATCTCCTCAAAGTCCTCTTCAATATTATTAAAAGAACGTTCAAAGATTTTCATGAAATCCTCTCCGTAAATATTACGGATGACACACATGACATCCAACAACTCCGGGAACTTCCCATATAAATCATGCATAGGCAGGGCACCACTGAAAACGGAATTTTTGCTAGGATCATAGCTTTCCATTAGATCGAGCAGAATTTTTTCCCCTTTGTCCGTTAATTCAATGTAGGTATTCCTCTTATCATTCTCTTTTTTGGAGAATTGTAGTAATTCACGTTCTTCTAGCTTCTTCGAAAAGTTGAAGGCGGTTGATACATGCATGACTCCGAATTTAGCTATCTCTGAAATGCTTGCACCTTTCAAATGATATGCTATCCATAAAATATGGTGTTCATTGATATTCAAATCATAGGGTTTGATCCAAGCTTGCCAATCCTTCTCAATTGTTTTCCAAAGAGCTTTACTTAGCTGGGCGACACGCTGGCTAAACAGCATAGCTTCTTTTAATGAATACTGACCGTTCTGTGTATTCACAAACTCACCTACTTTTTTCTAATATATTACTATCTATTATGACAATAAAATAATAATTAATAAAGGTCAAAATTTACAAAAAATTAAAATTTTTTCGTTACTCGGCTCTTTTACCTAAATTTTTCTCTAATTTTTCCAATTCTTTCTCCACCAGCGCGATGCTTTGCTGAATCGAATCCTGATGGGGTTTGATGGAATTCTGCCAAAGCTCCACAGAAGTTTTCAAATCGTTTGAAAGGTTTGTTACAACAGATTTGCTTTCTTCCACTGCCTGTGAAACCTGATCTTTTATTCCCATAGCCTCGTCTTTGAGCTCAATTATACTCAATTGGATTTGCTGTTTTGTAGATCGTAAGCGGTCTCGCATTTTCTCTCCGGAACTGGGTGTCGCAAGCAAAGTTGAAACGCCTGCCACTGCGCCGCCAATAATTACACCATAGATGAATGATTTGCCATTCATTAAAATCACCTCGTTATTAAAATTATGTAAGTATAGTTCAATACCCTAAGATTATTATATAATTCAACATTTATTGAAAAATTCCTTTTTTTATTCTTTACGAGATAGGATAAAAATATTTATCCGTGAATTGAAGACTGGAAAATATGTTGCCAGAAAAGAACATGTACATAAGAAAGAGGGAGATTGCATAGATATGAAGAAAGGGGGGGGCATGATATGGCAGGGATAACATTTGGACTATTTACCATAAGCATCTTGCTATTGTTGGGTGGAGTAAACTTTTTTTTGGCTTCCCAAAGAGCAGGTGTCTACCCGCCCAAGAGAGTATTGCAGCAAAAAGGACTTGTCATTTGCGGTGGCGGCGGGGCAGTTTTTCTATTGGCGTTGCTTGCTTTATGGATTTCTTGAAAAACAATAAAAGGCTGTTTTCTGTTTTTGACGCATTCAACGGAAACACTTAAGATTACTGACTTTCGTGCTCTTTTCCCATGTTATAGATTTATTTTATTTTTAATAAAACTGGGATCAATGCTGTAAAAAATCCAAAAGCCGATTTTTTACGTACATAAGAACAAACATTACGAAAAGAGCCTAATAAAAAGAGGGGATGCCTCCTTATGGAGCATCCCCTCTGTTGTTTAAGTAGTAGCTATAATATTTGATCGTTTGGCAATGGAGGTTACAATTGGGTAGATGATTACCATCAGCACGGTATTAAGGGCTGTAGCGGGTAAAATGGCCGTAACAAGGAAAAAGGTGAAAGATTCTCCTCCTGGCAACCCGACAAGCACAAGTGCAGACGATAGGAAAATAACGCCTGAAACAATGGTGCCAATTGCGGTTAACGCTCCAGCTTTCACTATAGGTTTGTTTATCTTTTTCACTGCAAGAAGCAGGAAGAAGAATAGAAACGCTGTAATCGGCTTGTCAATGATATTTGGAATCTGACCTCCAGGGAATCCTGTGGTCAAAGCGGAAATTAATCCTGAAACAATACCAACCAACAATACGTTCTTCTTTTCCGGGAACAGCATGATCGCAAGGAACATCATGGTCAAGCCCAAATCTGGCTTCATGCCAAGGATGACCCCGGGAACAACGGTATGTAAAACCGCACCGATTCCCACCATTAAAGATAGAGCAACTAACGTTTTTGTATTCATTTCTCAACTCTCCTCATCTCTACTACTCTTTTTTATAACCCCATTAGTACACTCGTTGTCTAATGCGGATTATAGAGGCAATTATACAAAATATTTCCGTGTTTGAAAAGGGGAATGCTCATTATTACATAAAATTGGTACGGAAATCCTTCATGAATTGTGCCAGTTTTTCGCAATGATCCAGTGGGACCGCGTTATAGATGGAAGCACGGCAGCCCCCTATCAGGCGATGTCCCGAGAGGCCGACAAAGCCATTCTCGCTTGCCTGCTGCAGGAACTTCTTCGTGAGATCCTCTGATGGCAACGTAAAAGTAACATTCATGTTGGAGCGGCTATCTTGTCTTGCTGGCCCCTTGTAGAAACTGTCACTGGAATCGATTACATGATAGAGCAGATTTGCTTTTTCAGTATTTATGGCTTCAATTTGTTCGACTCCACCCTGATCCGCTACCCAATCCAATACAAGGGACAGCATGTAGATGGAAAAGGTTGCTGGAGTGTTATATAAACTGCTGTTTTTTGCATAGGTCTGATAGTTTAGCATAGTTGGAAGGTTATCCGGGCAGCGCTCAAGCAATTCCTTTTTGACGATGACAACGGTCACGCCTGACGGTCCGAGATTTTTCTGGGCACCGGCATAAATAAGAGAATAGTTATCTACGGGTAT
Source organism: Sutcliffiella sp. NPDC057660 (assembly GCF_042800035.1). NCBI lineage: Bacteria > Bacillati > Bacillota > Bacilli > Caryophanales > Bacillaceae > Sutcliffiella > Sutcliffiella sp. NPDC057660. The sequence goes on along the minus strand of NZ_JBHVHV010000004.1, from coordinate 61,639 downwards.
GGGCCTGCTTAGAATATCACTGGACATATCGGCAATCAAAGGGACTTTAGCAGGCAGTTCAGGTGTGGTTCTCCACTGCGTGCCAAAGATGGTGTTATTGCTGGTGATATGCACATAAGCAGGGTTGTCTGAAAGCTCAAGGTAGTCTGGTATCTGGGAATAGTTTGCCTCCTTTGAGGAGGATGCAATATGGGTGCTGCCGACTTTCTTTGCCTCTTTCAGCGCCTTTTCAGACCAGGAACCGGTCAGGCAGTAATTGGCGGTTTTTCCTTCTGTGAGAAAATTCATCGGAACAGCAGAAAACTGAAGACTGGCACCGCCCTGCATATAGAGGATGTCATAATCTGCCGGAATATCCATCAATGTCCGAAGTCGCTCTGTGGCATGATTCTGAATGCTTTCATACTGCTTGCTGCGATGACTGAGTTCCATGACGGAAAGGCCTGAATCTTGAAAGTTTAATAGTTCCTCTTGCGCCTTCTGCAATACTTCTTTGGGTAAGGCTGCAGGACCGGCATTGAAATTGAACACTTGTTTCATGGAAGGTTCCTCCTTGGATTTGGTTCAAAATATTAATATATATCCTACCACGAATTATGTTAGAATACATAAAAGATTTTGAAAACGAAGGAGATCCTTTCATGTTTAGAGATAACAAACCATTTGATTTAAGTCCTTATGACCATCCCGATATCTATCCTGGACCAAGGCCGCATTCCTCATTTGTCTTTTGGCAGGGAAAAGCACACCGAATTGAAGCGGTAAAAGGATTGCCTCTTGAGCATCAATGTGTCCATTTATCAAATAGTGACCATATTCTCGGCAGCCTTGCCTTCAATAGCTTTGAGACAAGGAAGGTAGCGGATTTCTTAGGCGAGGATCTGATGAGGGAAAAAGTGCCTGTTGTCGCTTATGGATCGAATGTCTGTTTAGCGCAGCTCCGCTATAAATTCAATCTCCGTCCATCTGTTGATGACTTCATGCTTTGTGTTAAGGGTGAAATTATGGATTCGGAAATTGTGTATGGTCCTTTTCTCGCCCCATATGGTTCACTGCCTGCGGTAATAGCACCAATGAAGGGAGCGAAAACCGAGGTCTGGATCACCTTTATGGATAAAAAACAGCTCGAATTGATAAACGCGACAGAAAAGGGCTACGAGCTAAGGGAACATAAGGGTCAGAAGGTGGTTCTGGAATCAGGTGAGGTTTTTGAAAAAGTATATGCCTACTTTGTTCCCGAGGCATTGTTATGGGAAGGACATATGATAAGGTTTCCTGATATCCCGGGCACTAGCCAGCTTCCGGCCATCTGGCAGGCAGATATGCTGAACGAGGTGAGAGAGAGGATCGATTTTCTGGGAACACGAGAAGAATTCATCCATTTATTAAGATGGGATTTCGCATTCAGGGAGCAGGTGGAGCTTTTCTTGAAGAAGCATACATGTGAATTTCATCATGAGGATTGGAAAGTCCTCGATACGATTGCAAGCATCGGGGAGATGAATCGATCATTCAGATAAAAAAAGTACAGTGCTTGGGTTTTGACCTCGCACTGTACTGGTTATCTATCAGTTATCGGAACTATCAGGATTATCTTTGCCGCCGTGCTTAACACCCTTGCTTTTATAGGGCTTTGCGCTTTTTGCTTTATTGGCGCCGGCTTTCCAGCGATTCCAGCCTTTTTTTCCTGTACCCCGGCCAGTTCCGCCGCCTTTGCTCTTACTCATACTATCAACTCCATCATTCTTGTATGCGTTCGTTGGATTTGAAAAAGAAATGAACGCATGACAACAAGCATACCATGTTTTTTGTGGTTATGTAAAAGGGGCTATTAAAAAGTGGGTTATGAAGGGATGTCTTTGTAGCGTTATTGGATGAGGACTTTTTGGGGTGTGATCTTTATGGAAAGGTCCATCATCGGGTTAATGAAGGACGTTTTGAGGTGTGAATGCATGTGAAAAGTCCATCATCGGGTTAATGAAGGACCTTTTGAGGTGTGAATGGATGTGAAAAGTTCATCATAGAGGTTATGAAGGACTTTTTGAGGTGTGAAGGCGTGTGAAAAGTCCATCATAGAGGTTATGAAGGACTTTTTGAGGTGTGAAGGCGTGTGAAAAGTCCATCATCGGAATAATGAAGGACCTTTTGAGGTGTGAAGGCATATAAAAAGTCCATCATCCAATTAGTATTCCACCCCGCTTTAAATACCCCCAGCAAAATCAAAAGCTGCCCGACGTTTCGGACAGCTCGATAAATCATCCTATTTAATTCCTTCCGCGATCTTGGAGGAAATCTCCAATAGGTCGGAGGTGGAATAGTCGCTTTGATTTGACTTCCACACCGCACCGAATCCGTCCCCTTTACCGTAACGCGGCAAGATATGGAGGTGAAAATGGAATACCGATTGTCCTGCAGCTTCTCCGTTGTTGTTAAGGAGGTTTAAGCCGATTGGGTCAAACTGTGATTGAATGGAATTTGCGATTTTTGGTACCACCTTGAACAGGTTGGATGCAATTTCGGGAGTAAGTTCATAGATATTTTCCTTATGTACTTTCGGAATCACCAATGTATGACCTTTTGTTACCTGACTGATGTCCAAAAATGCGTAAACATGCTCATCTTCGTATACCTTTGCACTAGGAATATCTCCATTGATAATTTTGCAGAAAATGCAATCATGCATCAGAATCACCTCATTAATTTTTTTCTCATTTTACCATGTTTTGGACACGTTGCATAATCAGTTAACCATCAAGAATTGGATAAAATAAAAAGCAGAAGCATTAAGCCTCTGCTTTAAAGAAAGGGAAGGGGGCAACAAGCTTCTCTATCAGAATTAGGAGAAGCCTACAAACAGCATTTTTAGCTTACAAATAAACTGTGTTTGATAAACACCTCATCTGTTTTTAAAAATGTGTCTAATGGTCAGCTTTCCTGTTCAAAACAACCATCCCCTTGTTACTTGGTTTCACAACTAGAGTAACTTGGATTTTCGACTATATAGTCTTTGACGAACACCTCATTTTCAAAATGAATTACTCACGGATACACTACTTTACAGTAAAGCGTCGCCCGTAAACACCTCATTCTTAATCATCGGTAGGAGTTCATGATGATCGATTTGTTGTAGCCGGTTAAGTCCCACAACGACGAGAAAACATTAATTTAACTTTTATTGAGTCAAGCACAACTGTCTTGGACAGCCACCTCATCTCATAAAGTTAACCTAAAGGCTTGTTTCTTGGCCCCCGTTCCCCTTCCTTACATATGATGCGCACTTTCCGCGAAAATATGTTATGGTAAATTTTATATATAAGAAAAAATAAGAAAAAAATTTGGGGCCAGACCCCGGCAGGATTTTCCCTTTTTATGTAGTACATATTAATATTGCTTTAGTGGATTGTGAAAGGATGGGGTGTTGGTGAGTTTAGATTTGTTGGAGATTAGCGGGTTGACCGGGGGATATACGAATCAGGCCGTGTTGAAGGATATTTCGTTTTCGGTGAAGAAAAACGAGCTGGTTGGATTGATTGGTCTGAATGGGGCAGGGAAGAGTACGACAATCAAGCATGTGATCGGAACGATGGAGCCGAAGAAAGGGTCCATTAAGATTGATGGCATATCCATTCAGGAGGATACGACCAAGTACCGTTCCACTTTTACCTTCATACCGGAGACTCCGATTTTGTATGATGAACTGACTCTTTACGAGCACTTGGAGCTGACAGCGATGGCTTACGGCCTCTCCAAGGAAACATTTGAGGCACGTTTGCACCCTTTATTGAAGGAGTTCCGGATGGAGAAACGGCTAAAGTGGTTTCCCGCCCATTTTTCAAAGGGGATGAAGCAGAAGGTCATGATCTTGGCTGCCTTTCTGATTGAACCGAAGCTCTACATTGTGGATGAACCGTTTGTCGGGTTGGACCCACTTGCGATCCATTCCTTATTGGAAATCATGGATAAAGCAAAGAGAAGTGGTGCAGGAATCCTGATGTCCACTCACATCCTGGCAACGGCTGAAAAATATTGCGATTCCTTTGTCATCCTGCATGAGGGGGAAGTGAGGGCGAAGGGCACACTAACGGAGCTTAGACAGCAATTCGGTATGTCGCATGCTTCCTTGGATGACCTATATATCCAGCTGACAAAGGAAGAAAACAATGTTTAATGTCGATCAGCTGTGGAGAACCAGGTTCAATCAATATATAAAGGATACGAGAAAATATTTACGCTATATGTTCAATGATCATCTGGTCATTGTCATGATCTTTCTATTAAGTGGACTTGCGCTTGCCTATCAAAACTGGCTGGAGGTCGTACCGAGGGATTTCCCGTATGCCCCACTCATGGGAGCGCTGCTTGCTCTTCTTTTGACAAGGGGAAGCCTTCATACGTTCTTAAAGGATCCGGATATTGTCTTTTTGCTTCCACTTGAAGCAAAGCTTGGTCCTTACATAAAAAAATCATTCAAGTTTTCGATTGTCCTGGAGAGTTATTTCCTTCTTCTCGTCTTTGGGGTATCGGTGCCATTGTTTGTAACGCTTACAGGGGCAACGATGCAGACTGTCGTGGTAATCCTGGCCCTCTTAGTTGCAGTGAAAGCCTGGAACCTCTGGATAGCCTGGCTTATGAGCTTTTACACTGATAATAAGGCGCGCCTGGCTGATTGGTGGATCAGGCTTTTCTTGAATTTTGCCCTACTGTACCTCGTTTTTGCGCGGGCGGACTATCTATTCATAGGGCTTGTATTGGTGATCATGGCTTTCTTGCTTGTTTATTTCCAAAAAGCAACCGCTAAGTTGAACTGGAAATGGGAATACCTGATCGAAAATGAAACAAAGAGAATGCAGCTTTTCTACCGTGTGGCAAATCTGTTTGTAGATGTACCTGGACTGAAGGAAAAAGTAAAAAGGAGAAGATGGCTGGATGCGGTGCTGCCATTGGCAAAGTATCATCAGAAACAAAGCTATCTCTATTTATACTTGCGGACGTTTCTTCGTTCAGGTGACTACTTCGGTTTATTCCTGAGGCTGCTGATTATCGGCGGAGTGTTCCTGATCCTATTGCCTGTGGGATATGCAACCTACCTTGCACCGTTGTTTGTCCTTTATCTCACAGCCTTCCAGCTCGTGCCGATGTGGCGCCATCATTACAACAAATTATGGTTGTCCATCTATCCGGTCAAGGAAGAGGAAAGAAGCCGCGCATTCTTGAAGATGATGACAGGCATTCTAGTTGTGCAGTCTGTGATATTGAGTGTCCTTGTTGCGTTCGTGGCTTCCTGGATGGAAGTGGGCATTGTTTTGGGTGGGGGCGTCCTGTTTGCTTACGTTTATGTGAATACGGTAGTAAAGAATAAAATTGCAAAGTTGTAAAGGGAGAGCACGTAAGCGTATTGGCGTTTGCGTGCTTTTGTTTTAGTGTTGGATGTGGACGCTCATGAAGAGCTTTTCGTACAGCTTTTCGGGGAGAAAAGCCCATCGCCAAGGCTATGAAGAGCTTTTCAACCAGCTTCCCAGAGTAAAAGCTCATCATCCATGAAACCTACAATAAAAACCAGCGTATATATTAAAAACATGACAAGAGGAGTGTTTCCCATGTATGAACAGAAAATGCTGGACGAAGTCACAAAATGGAAGCTCCAGCTGCAGAAAAAATCTACGATGTTTCAAAGGCTTTCCAAAGGTGCGCAGAATAAAGTGAATGCCATGATTCCGGAAAAAGTCCATACGGTGATGCGTGAAAGTATAAAAAAGATGGTACAGGCAACTTTAGTGGGGAGTAATATTACTACAAAAAAGAGAGAGGATGTCAACGACCTTTCCTTGGAAGAAAAAGAAAAACTGGTACAGGAAAAGCTGGATTTCTACAAAAGAACTGCAGCTGTCGAAGGAGCGGGAACGGGGGCTGGCGGCATTTTGTTGGGATTGGCGGACTTCCCTCTCCTGCTTTCAATCAAAATGAAGTTCCTTTTTGAAGTCGCATCCATCTACGGCTATAACGTTAAAGAGTATGAGGAGCGGGTGTACATCCTTTATATTTTCCAACTGGCGTTTTCAGGTGAAGAACACCGCAGGAACGTGCTCGGCTTTTTAGTGGATTGGGAAAAAAACAAAGAGGATATCACTGAATTGGATTGGCAGACATTCCAACAGGAGTACAGGGATTATATCGATCTCATCAAGATGCTGCAGATGATTCCGGGTTTTGGAGCGATTGTTGGGGCATATGCGAATTATAATTTCCTCGATCATCTTGGGAAAACTGCGGTCAATTGCTACCGACTGAGATATCTGAAGGAACAGGGACTTATGTAAAAAGGCACCGAACTTCAAAGGAGAAGTTCGGTGCCTTTTAACTATGCCTGATGGGGCTGAACGAGAGCATTTTGTGACTGATTCTGATATTGGAGAGTTGCAGAACCAAGTGTTTTTGCTGCAACCAGCAAGGATTTTTCATTAATATCAAACTTAGGGTGATGATGCGGATAGGCAACTTCCACGCCTTCCGGTTTCGCGCCTGTAAAGAAGAAGGTCCCTTTTACATGACGAAGGTAATAGGCATAATCCTCCCCGCCCATATGAGGCTCTGTTTCCTCCACAGATTCCACTTCGGGAATCTGATTGGCAATCTCCACGAGAAATTCTGTTTCCTCTTTGTGGTTCACGACAGCGGGATAGCCGCGATCAAACGTATATTCGTAAGTCGAGCCATTCAACGCGCAAGTAGCGGCTGTCACTGCATCAATTTCTTTTTCTATCTGGTCGCGGACATCATCGTTGAAGGTGCGGACAGTACCGATAAGTTGTGCAGAATCTGCAATGACATTGAAGGCGTTCTCCGCTACAAATGTTCCGACGGAAATGACGGCCGGATCGACTGGGTTGACTCTGCGGCTTACGATCTGCTGCAGGTTCATGACAAGCTGGGAGCCGGTTACAATGGCATCCTTTGTTTTGTGCGGCTGGGCACCATGTCCACCTGACCCTTGAATTTTAATAGAAAAGCGATCAGCGGCGGCCATGACGGGACCTACACGATACTGGATGGTACCAACGGGAACACCTGCCCATAAATGAGTGCCGAATATCACATCCACGCCTTCCAGGCAGCCATCCTGGATCATGGCGATTGCACCGCCTGGAGCATATTCCTCTGCATGCTGGTGGATGAGGACCACGTCCCCAGCCAATTGATCACGGAGCTTATTCAGGCATTTGGCCAAAACTAGCAGGGTAGCAGTGTGGCCGTCATGACCACATGCGTGCATCACTCCTGGAACTTTGGATTTGTATTCCACTTCTTTTTCATCCTGGATCGGAAGTGCGTCAAAGTCAGCGCGCAATGCAACCGTTTTGCCAGGGAGAGCTCCTTCTATTTTTGCAACCACACCGTTTCCGCCTACATTCGTTGTCACGGCAATGCCGAGATCCTTGTAAAAATCGGCTATGTACGTTGCCGTGTGAAATTCTTTGAAGGATACCTCAGGGAATTGATGCAAGTAACGTCTGATTTCTACCATTTCATCAAAATGTTCTTCTAACAGCACATTCAATTTTTTCAGCATAATGTTTCCCCTTTCGAAATAAATATTGGTTTTCTAGTATTCTATATGATTTCGCCAAAAAAGAATAGTCATATTTTTCAAAAATCATGTATGATAGATAGGTAGAAAGTATGGTGGAGGAGATAGAATGCAAGCGGAAAAAGTGCAAAGAGAACAGGTTGCAATCAAATATAGGATTTGGACCAGGAGTGCCATTTTTCTTTTATGTGGACTGTTTTTCTTCTGGTCTTTTCAACAGATTGTTGCTGAAAATACGATAGGGTTCGATGGGGCGATCCGAGAGGCTGTCAATGGGTTGGAAGCGGATTGGCTTGTCGGTTTCCTGTTTACCACACTTGGCGATAAACCTGGTGTGATCACAATCATGCTAATTGCTGTGGTGCTGATCTGGTGGAGAAAAAAGGATTACATAGCGATGGGAACGATCATTGCCGGAGTTATTGTGGTCAATGAATTAAACAAATGGCTAAAGGATTATACCGGGAGAGAGCGGCCGATGACTGGACCGGGTGCCGAAAGCTTAAGTTTTCCAAGTGGACATGCAATGGTCGGGCTCTTTTTCTATGGGCTGCTCCTGTATCTGATCCTTACCTATACAAAGACCGGTGGGAAACGGTTGATCATCCTTGTTGCCGGCATCGTATTCATTGCGTTGCTTGGGACGAGTCGGATCTTCCTTAACTACCACTATCCTTCCGACGTGTTTGCAGGTTATGCAGCAGGCTATATCTGTCTGCTACTGGGTGTGTTGACCTATGAAGGGTTGCATTCCTATTTTCAAAAAAGAATGGTGAAGCCCTAGGGTAAATAGTTCCGTTGGTGCAAATGGCAAAAAAACGCTTGTAATGAAATACATGCGTTTTTTTTATATGGCCTTTCGAAAAAGGGATTATACGGTGTAGCGTCTATTCCAACTTCCAGGGAAATCAATTTTATTAGCATACGCATAACGAATTAACTGACCATGATGCTGAACCTCATGTTCTAATAAATCAATTAACAAATTTGTATTAATTTCTCCCGTCCTATTTTCTTGAAAAAATCACTCTAAGTTTGTAAGAGTTTCTTCCAATTTGCTGACTATTAAGCTTTTATTAGTACTATCAATCAGACTGCAATCAAAACCAGACCATTCACCAATCTTTAAAGCCTTTAAATAGCTTTCTCTCGCTCCAATAATACAATATGCCTGCTCTCCTATTGTATTTGATGGTGCGCCTGAAATCGTCATTGGTAGACACCTTTCATCTATAGAACTATAAAAGTCATAGGTTAAACGGAATGCTTGAAAAACCCTTTCTTTCAGTATATCCACTATTTCCCCTCCATTTTATAAAACAGTTCGTTAGTTTATTAACTATCCTTTACAAACTCTTTGTACATCTTAACATAAAATTATTTTTATACTTCTTGTTTATCAAAACGACAAAGCATGTAATTTCCGTCCCAAGACGGATAAAGATACAAACTGCAGGTCGGTTTTTAAAGCTTTGATTTTTAGTAAACTGATAGTAGATTAAAAGGATTTTCCGTTGGTATTGTCTAATTAGGTATAAGGGGGGAGAAAAGCATCATCATGAAAACATTCAATCAGAAAATAATCGCAATTTTATTTGTTCTTATAGGAATCATGTTGCTTCTTGTCAATTTAGGAGTCATTTCCTTGGAAATAAAAGAGTATTTTGTCACGTTTTATCCTGTCCTCATCGTATTGCTGGGGTTAAAGTGGCTCATAGAATCTGTCTTATACGGTAAGAAAGCCCTCTTTATCAGCCTCGTACTTGTCGTGTTCGGGGCGTTGTTGCTGATGGACCGTCTTGATTTCCTCGTATTTGAATTTCAGATGATCTGGAAGCTTTGGCCACTTTTGTTCATCTATTTTGGCCTACAGTTATTTATCAAAAAGCGCCCGGTTAAAATAACGGTCACCAAGGGTGATTATGATTTCGACCTATTTTCAAAAGAGGAAGACGTTGATTTTTCAAATGAGGAAAAGAAAGACCCTTCTCATCAAAAGAGGATCATTACGATCGGTGAGCTGAAAATGAATAAGCCGAACTGGGCTGTCGAGCCTTTGACATTGAAAACGGTGGTAGGAGATTACTACTTTGATTTTTCAAAAGCTTATATCCCTGACAAGGAAACGAAAATTCGAATAAAGGGAGTGGTCGCGGACTTGAAAATGCTGATACCGGATGACCTGCCAATTCGAATCGAGTCTTCGGTGAAAATAGGGAAAATCAGGGTTTTTGATGAATCCTCTCAAGGGAAAAAATGCAGGGTTTTCTATGAATCACCGAATTATGATAGTGCGACCAGAAAGCTTGATATTGAACTGGATCTGAAAATAGGGGATGTGCGCATTGACCGAATCTAAACAAGATAAAAAGATTAACAGTTTGCGTTTTTGGCTGATTCGTTCATTTGTGACGGTGGCGACAATTTCCTGCTCCCTATTTTTCATTTCCCTGCAATTACTGGTCCTGTTCATACAGGATTTTGAAATCACTGTTTCCATATCGATCTGGATGACTGTCATGAGTTTTCTGATTTCAGTTGGTACAAGTATTTATATCGGCTATAAGCAGAGCAGCTATTTGAAAAAGAGGGTGGAGGACATCTCAACCTTCATCGCAACACTTGGCCGTGGGAAATTTTCTGAAAGAATCATTGTCGCTGAAAAGGATGAATTGGGAAGATTGACGGAGGATATCAACCAGCTCGCTAATAAATTCCAAAGCCAGGTCAGATCGCTTCAGAAGCTTGCAGAAGAGAAAAATCAGCTTGCCATGAAAGCACATAATGCTGCCACTATAGAAGAGCGTCAGAGACTGGCCAGGGAATTGCATGATTCCGTCAGTCAGCAGCTTTTCGCCTTAAGTATCATGTCCTCTGCTGCGATAAGGATGTTTGAGCAGTACCCGGATGAGTCCAAAAAGCAATTGAATGATATTGCAGGTATCGCTGCCCAGGCACAAGGGGAGATGAGGGCATTGCTCTTGCATTTACGTCCGGTTTCCCTGACGAACGATACATTGTGTGTGGGAATACATAAGCTCCTTGAAGAATTGGAGGAAAGGACTCCGATTACGTTCCAGCATGATATAAAAGAGATCTCATCTTTGAGCAATGCAACGGAGGATCACTTGTTCCGGATTGTTCAGGAAGCGATTTCAAATATACTGCGGCATGCGGATGCTACCATTGTGAAAATAGATATGCATCAAAAGGAAGATCAGTATGTATACATATTTATTAGTGATAACGGAAAAGGGTTTGAAGTGAACCATCAGAAGCAATCCTCCTATGGTCTGTCGAATATGAAGGAGCGCTGTGAAGAGATTGGCGGAGAGTTTACAGTCCGTTCGAAAAAAGGGGAAGGCACGCATATAGAAATTCATATTCCGATAAGAGGGGAGGAAATTTAAATGGATAAAGTAAGAGTTGCTGTGGTGGATGACCATGACATGGTGCGCAAAGGCCTATTGGCTTACCTCATAACAGAGCCGGGAATAGAAATAGTCGGGGAAGGGGCGAGTGGCAGGGCTGCCATCGAATTGGCAAGAAAGCAAATGCCGGATGTCATGCTGATGGACCTTTTGATGGAGGATGGCACGGGAATTGAAGCTACACGGGAAATAGTGAAATTTCACCCAAACTGCAAAATCATCATAATCACAAGCTATTATGATGATGAACAGGTCTTTCCGGCGATAGAAGCAGGTGCATACAGCTATCTATTGAAAACGGCAAGAGCAGAGGATATCATCCAGGCCATCGAGAAGGCTGTCCGCAATGAGCCAGTGATTGAACCAAAGGTGGCAAGCAAAATGATGAACAGATTCCGGGCTCCTTCCAAGCTTCCGCACGATGAATTGACAGACCGGGAGATAGAGGTGCTGATGTGTCTTGGGGATGGATTGACGAATCAGGAGATCAGTGATGAGCTATATATCGGTGTGAAAACAGTCAAGACGCATGTCAGCAATATTTTAAGCAAGCTGAATGTGGCAGATCGCACCCAAGCAGCCATTTATGCAAATAGGCATGGGGTATTAAGGGATAAAGAGAAAAAATGATGCACAAAAAAGGACCGAATGCACGGTCCTTTTTTGCTGCCTATTCCGTCTCGTAAGGCATCTGCACATGGTAGGTGGTGACATAAGAGGGACGCGGGAATACTTGCTGCTTTTGGTCGATTCCCTCAGATGAACCGCGTTTTTCGTGCGCTTTATCGTATGCCTTGGATTCCTGCCACTGTGTAAAGTATTTGACGTCTTCCCATAGCGTAAGAATAACGTAAGTATCAGAACCTACCGGACGTAGAACCCTGATAGCGGCAAAGCCAGCTTCATCCTCAATTAATCTTGCACGCTGGTTGAAGCGGTATTCAAATACCGGACGTCCTTCATCAGTTACTGGAATGTTATTCAGGACAGCAAACTTCCCCTTCGAGAGCTCGCCGGATGCGTCCAGCACTTCATACTTGTTTCCGGAATTGAAGCTCGACTGTTCCGTGGTTTCGTGCATCAGTACGGCATTATCCTCACCATGCATCAACAGTAATTCGCCATCATGTATTCCTTCGCGCAGGTCCTCAAGGAACCCCGCTGTTCCAAATGTCATATAAAAGTTCATTTTTCATCTCTCCTCATGTTTAATTAACGGTTTCTTATAACAAAATAAGGTAAATGCAAGAAAGATTCTCCAGAATAAGTTAAAATAGTATCTGGACGTTTTTAGCTTACTCTTTTACTGCAATTATATAAGAAAAAGGATGCCCGGACACCTTCTGCAAGGATGCCCGAGCAAATTAATCTTACTTATTATTACCGCTTTTCATAAGGAGGTAAACATCATCGAAAGAGCTGCAAGGAACAAGAAGTGGGAAGGTTTAAAGCATTTCACAAAGCAATTTCAGAAAAAATATATTGTGTTTCCATTGATAGCTGTATGTGCGATACTTTTCAGCCTAGTCGGGTATATCGCGATTATCCTGGCTGGGAACTATGTCATAGACGACACGAAACTCATTATGGATTCGACCACTACACTTGTTGATGAAGAAGGGAAACCCATCACGAAGCTGTTTTTTGAAAATCGGGAAATTGTGACGCTCGACCGTATTCCAAAGCATGTTCAGCATGCATTTGTTGCGGTGGAGGATCAACGGTTTTATGAGCATCGGGGTATAGATGTCAGGGCCATTGGAAGGGCAGTCTATCGCGATGTGGTGACGAGAAGCAAGGCGGAGGGTGGAAGCACCTTAACGCAGCAGCTAGCGAAAAATATTTTTCTGACGAATGAGAAGTCGTGGCTTCGTAAAACGAAGGAAGCGGTCATTGCCATTAATCTGGAGAGACGATACACGAAGGATGAGATCCTTGAAATGTATCTGAATCAGATATATTTTGGGCACGGGGCCTATGGAGTAGAAGCGGCTTCCAAGTTCTATTTTAATAAAAGCGCCAAGGATCTCTCTGTGGAGCAAGGAGCCATGCTGGCAGCGTTGCCTAAAGCTCCCAACAGCTACTCTCCTATCAATAATCCGGAGGAAGCCAAAAACCGGAGAGATCTGGTGATAGAGCTTATGCATCAGCATGGATATCTGGAAGCGGAGGAAGCGGTGACCTTGCAAGGTAGGACCTTAGGTATCGAAATTGTCGAGCCAACGGAAAAACAGGCCTATCTGACCTATATTGATATGGTAGTGGAAGAGGCCGAAACACGTTATGGCCTTACGAACGAAGAACTGCACAGAGGCGGGTATTCAATCACTGTTCCAATGAACGTTGCCGCACAGGACGCCGCCTTCGAGCTGTTCCAAAAGGATGAGTATTTTCCAGGCAAGCATGAGTTTGTGGAAGGCTCCTTCGTCCTGATGGACCAGAAAACGGGAGGTGTGCTTGCCGTGATGGGTGGAAGGCATTATGTCACCCAAGGCATCAATCGCGTTTCCATCAAGAGGCAGCCAGGTTCTACTTTTAAGCCCCTCGCGGTCTATGCACCTGCCCTTGAGGAAAAGGAGTTTGAGCCATACAGTCTCTTATCGGACAAGCTTCTATCCTATGGCGACTATGAACCTAGAAACTATCATCACAAATATCTGGGACAGGTAACGATGTATGATGCGCTTAAGGATTCGCTTAATGCCCCGGCGGTTTGGGCTTTAAATGAACTGGGGATAAAAAAGAGTAAAGGCTATCTCGATAGAATGGATCTGTCCATCCCGGATAACGGATTGGCCATTGCACTTGGGGGATTGAAGGAAGGGGTCACACCACTGGAATTGACCAAGGCTTACCGCAATTTCGGGAGCGGCGGTAAAATCGTGGAACCATACTTCATCAAGGAAATAAAGAGCAGAACCGGAGAAGTCATCGCGAAGGCAAAATTAAAAGAGAAGCATGTTTTCAGCTCCCAAACGGCGTGGACTATGACAAGGATGCTTGAGGGAGTTGTTGAACAGGGGACTGCCCAGGCAGGTTCGATAAAAGGGGACTTGGCGGGGAAAACGGGTACCACCAATTATCCGCATGTCGAAGGTGCCATCAAGGATACGTGGTTTGTCGGGTATACCCCGGATATCGTGGGAACTGTATGGATGGGCTATGATGTGACGACAAAAGAGCAGTATCTGACAGGAGGCGGTGCATTCCCTACCAGGCTATTTAAGGACATTGTAAGGGACTCGGGATTGGATGAGGGGATGTTTTCCGTTCCAGCCGGTGTAACCGATCTTGAAGAGCCGATCATTCTGCCCGATGTCGAGGAACTGAAAGCATCGCTGACTTTCCGTCCATTCGGCCTGTTTACCACTATCCTGCATTGGCCGGCATCGGATGACGATAGGGTAATTTACAGAATCTATTCCCTGCAAGACAAAAAAGCCACACTTGTCGATGAAGTAACTGGCAAAGGTACGTATGAGATGGAAATGATCAATATCTTTTCCGTCCCTTCCTATTACGTGGTTCCATACAATCCACAGACAGAACAGGAAGGGGAACCGTCACCTGTAGTAAAACCAGCATTTCGCTAAAATAGATAAAGCAATGCACTAGAGGAGAAACAAGGAAATGAAATCTTATCAACCAAACTTTTTTACTGTCTTCACCCTACGATTAGCCGAACAATGGAACTTGGAAAAGAACGACACGAGTGAACAGCTTGCGATGATCCATAAAAGGAACAAACTATTGCTGATAGTTTTCGTCACCCTGTCCGTTCTGGATACCATCACAAATCTCTTTGTTTTTCCAAGCATTCTATTGCCGGTAGTTCTTTTGTCTTTGTTTGGCTGCTGCGTGACACTTTATTTTGTTTTAAAGCCCAGACTTGCAAAAATAGGGATGTACGTGATTGTATGTACATCCTTTTTGCCTTTTTGGCTGGTAGCATACCTGGACAAGGATATTATCAATTACATATTTTTAACGATGCCTTTAATCATGTCCTCGGTATACAACAGGATTATGCCAACCATCTTGGCAAGTGCCATAACCCTTGCTACCTTGACATATTTCTATTTCTATTATTTCCAAACTGTATTTTATGAAAATATTAAAGTGGATGTCGTCTATTTTCTATTATTTACGTTATTTGTAACCGTCTATCTCCTTTTTTCAAGCAGCTTGAATGAACGGTTCCGTCTGAGGGCGGAGGAGAAGGAAAAGGAGACATCCCGCGAACTGATTTCTACCAAGGAGTACTTGGAGGCGTACTTTACCAATACCACCGATGCAATCGGCGTGTATGACTTAAATGGACAGGCGCTTCAAATTAACGCATCTTTCGAAAATATCTTCCAGGTCCGTGCAAAGGATGTAGTCGGCAAGCAAACGAGCTTTCTGGCTTTTACCAAAATGGAAAGTCTGCCTCATCTAATAAGCAGAATGGAAGAACAGAAGAACGTTTCCTTCGAGACCGTAATGTCTGTCGGCAACCATACACTAGAAGTGAAAGTGACAGTAACACCTATCAAAAATCCTAGAGGAACTATCATCGCCCTCATTTTTCTGATGGAGGATATTACGGATAAAAAACGGACGGAGGAAGCGCTGATGCAGTCTGAGAAGCTTTCTGTCATCGGTGAATTGGCAGCAGGTGTGGCCCATGAAATCCGCAATCCGGTGACCGTCCTGAAAGGGTTCGTTCAGCTTCTCTCCCAGCAGCGGACGATCCCCGATCCCTATTACTTTAATATCATGCAAAAGGAACTTGATCGGATCAACCAGATCACCAATGAATTTATGGCACTTGCCAAACCCCAGGCAATCAAAATCAAAAACCAGAATCTTTTGGAACTGATCTTCCAGGTGACCGATTTTCTTGAAAGCGAAGCCCTGTTACATAAGGTGGAGCTTTTGGTGGAGCATGAAGAAACTGCTGTATGGATTGATTGTGAACCGAACCAAATCAAGCAGGTGCTGATAAATACGATAAAAAATGGAATAGAAGCTATGCCTGAAGGCGGAAAGATCCGCATAAAGGTGAAAAAAAAGCGGGACTTCATTTATCTCCTGATCGAGGACGAAGGGACAGGTATTCCGGCTGATCTGATTGAAAAAATTGGACAACCTTTTTTCACGACAAAAGAGCAGGGGACAGGCCTTGGACTGATGGTCAGCATGAAGATCGTTGAAAACCATGGTGGAGCCGTTTCGATACAAAGTCTGGAAAATAAAGGGACAATCGTAAAAATCTTAATGCCGCTTCATAAATAATTTTGCGAAAAGAGCTTAAATAAATCGTCAATTTTATGAACAATGGGCGCTAATTCTATACTTTCCTTACAATAATAGGTATAGTGATAAATGACAGAAGTGAAACGTAATAAAAGAGAATCAATCGATAGACGGAAGGGGTCATCACAGTGAGTCAACGCAAGTTCAATGATACATTTTTAAAAGCATGTCGAGGGGAAGAAACGGATCATGTTCCTTTATGGTATATGAGGCAAGCTGGCCGTTCCCAGCCTGAATACAGAAAAATCAAGGAGAAGTACTCCCTGTTTGAAATTACTCACCAGCCTGAGCTATGTGCATACGTAACAAAGCTCCCTGTTGATCAATATAATGTCGACGCTGCCATTCTGTATAAGGATATCATGAGTCCGCTGCCAGCAATCGGCGTGGATGTAGAAATCAAATCAGGAATCGGTCCTGTGATCGATAATCCGATCCGATCCGTTCAGGACGTGGAGAAGCTTGGAGAAATCAACCCGGAAGAGGACGTTCCTTATGTACTTGATACAATCAAACTTTTAACACAGGAACAATTGGATGTTCCCCTGATCGGATTCGCCGGTGCACCATTTACATTGGCTTCCTATATGATCGAAGGCGGTCCGTCCAAAAACTACAATAAGACAAAAGCATTTATGTATGCAGAACCGAAAGCATGGTTCGCATTAATGGATAAACTGGCTGATATGACTATCACCTATGTGAAATCACAGATCAATGCTGGAGCAAAAGCAATCCAGATTTTTGACAGCTGGGTTGGCGCGTTGAATGTGGAAGATTATCGCTATTTCATCAAGCCTGTCATGAACCGCATCTTCTCATCTCTAAAAGAGGAAAATGTACCGTTGATCATGTTCGGTGTCGGTGCGAGCCACCTTGCCAACGAATGGCATGACCTTCCGTTGGATGTAGTGGGACTTGACTGGAGACTGCCAATCGCAGAAGCAAGACAGCGCGGCATCACTAAAACGGTACAAGGGAATCTGGATCCTGCCATTCTCCTTGCTCCTTGGGAAGTAATCGAGGAAAAAGCGAAAGCTATCCTGGATCAAGGAATGCAGCAGCCTGGCTATATCTTCAACCTTGGCCATGGCGTTTTTCCTGAAGTGAACCCTGACACATTGAAACGTCTGGCACAATTCGTACACGACTATTCTTCTAAGAAATAATGGCTTTATCCTATAAAGAATAATAGAACGAGGTGTAGAACAAATGGCAAAAAAGACAATGGGCCTATTGGTGATGGCTTACGGTACGCCATATAAAGAAGAAGACCTGGAGCGTTATTATACACATATCCGACATGGCAGAAAGCCGTCTGATGAAATGCTGCAGGATTTGAGAGACCGCTATGATGCAATCGGGGGAATCTCCCCTCTTGCAAGAATCACGGAAGATCAGGCGAATGCACTTGGCGCACATTTGAACTCCATCCAGGACGATATCGAATTCAAAGTGTATCTGGGGTTGAAGCATATCGAGCCATTCGTGGAAGATGCAGTGCAAGCGATGCACAACGACGGAATCAAAGAAGCGGTTAGCATCGTCCTTGCACCTCACTTCTCCACCTTCAGCGTGAAATCCTATAACGGACGTGCACAGGAAGAAGCGGAGAAAATCGGAGGTCCGGCAATCTACTCTGTGGAGAGCTGGTATGACGAGCCGAAATTCATCGACTATTGGGTAAAACGTGTCAAGGAAACGTTCCAAGGCATGGATAGTGCCGAAAGAGAGAAGGCGGTGCTGATCGTTTCTGCGCACAGTCTGCCTGAAAAAATCCTTCAAATGGGAGATCCTTACCGCGACCAGCTTCAGGAAACAGCTGATATGATCGCCAAGGGTGCAGGTGTCGATAACTATGTAATCGCATGGCAAAGTGAAGGAAACACACCAGATCCATGGTTAGGTCCCGATGTTCAGGATATTACCAGGGACCTTCATGAAGAAAAAGGATATACATCATTTGTTTACACTCCTGTAGGATTTGTTTCCGACCATCTTGAGGTACTTTATGATAATGATACCGAGTGCAAGATTGTAACAGACGAGATCGGTGCCAAGTACTATCGCCCAGAGATGCCGAATACACAGCCACAGTTTGTGGATGCAATGGCAACAGTCGTATTGGAAGAATTGAAAAAACACAATCAGTAAACTAGTAAAGAAGGCGATGAAACCATGAACGAGGAGAAAAAAAGGGTTGTCATCATCGGTGGAGGGATTACAGGCCTTTCTGCCGCCTATTATCTTCAAAAAGAAATGTTAGAGAAAAAGTTAGATATAGAGATTACATTGATTGAAGCGAGCAACAGATTAGGCGGAAAAATCCAGACGGTGAAAAAAGACGGCTTTACCATTGAGCGCGGGCCGGATTCTTTCTTGGAGAGAAAGGTCAGTGCCGGTCAATTGGCCAAGGATGTAGGGCTTGAAAGCAAATTGACCAATAACGCAACAGGCACTGCCCATATCCTGTTAAAAGGAAAGCTTTATCCAATGCCGGAGGGTGCAGTGATGGGCATTCCGACAAAGCTGACACCATTTGTCACAACCGGTCTATTTTCTCCAATGGGTAAAATGAGAGCAGCGGCAGACCTAATCATGCCTTCTTCAGGAAATGGCGAAGACCAATCACTGGGATCCTTTTTTCGCAGAAGACTCGGAGATGAGGTTGTCGAAAACCTGATAGAACCATTGTTATCCGGCATCTATGCAGGTGACATTGATAAACTCAGCCTGCAGGCAACCTTCCCGCAATTTCAGCAGGTGGAGCAGAAGTACCGCAGTTTGATTTTGGGAATGAAGCAGACCACACCGAAGCGTCCTGCCAATCAGCCGAAGAGCAAAAAAGGGATGTTCCAGACATTGACGGGCGGTTTGCAGTCACTTGTGGATGCTGTTGAGGACAAATTGAAACATGTGAACGTGCAAAAGGCTGTAAAAGTGGATGAAGTAGTCAAGCAGGGTGATTTTCATTACCAGATTTCATTAAGCAATGGCAAAACGCTGAAAGCTGATCATGTAGTGATGACCACACCACATTTTGCAACTACAAGCATGCTGCCACATGCTGATTATTTGGCACCACTTGCAGAGATGGATTCTACAAGTGTTGCAACAGTAGCCATGGCGTTTGATGCATCTGCCATCAAGCAAGATATCGATGGCACTGGCTTTGTGGTATCCCGTAACAGCGACTACACCATCACCGCGTGTACCTGGACCCACAAAAAGTGGCCGCATACGACACCTGATGAGAAAATACTGTTGCGCTGCTATGTCGGCAGAGCAGGGGAAGAAGCGATTGTCGAGCAGAGCGATGAAGAAATCAAGCAGGTGGTGCTCGATGACCTGAATAAAATCATGGACATCCATGCAGAGCCTGAATTCACCATTGTGAGCAGATGGAAGCAGGCCATGCCGCAATATGCTGTCGGCCATAAGAAGATGCTTCGAGAGATCAATGAGCGCCTTGCTGATGATATGCCAGGCGTTCATCTTGCAGGAAGCTCCTTTGAAGGGGTGGGACTGCCGGATTGCATCGATCAAGGGAAAGCGGCAGTGGCGACCATTTTGAATCATTACCAGAATCAGCCGGTTACGGTATAAATAGAAAAGGGGGGATTGCATTTTCGGATGTAATCTCTTTTTTTATTGCAATTTTTGTGAACAGGGAATATAATAGTGACGAAGTGACCGGAATTGTATTTTGGTCAGTAGATAAAAAGGGGTCAATCAATCATGGATAAAAAACAAAGCATAAAGGAAGCGGCTGCTAAATCCTTCTCCATGTTCGGTTACAAAGCCACCACCATGGACCAGGTTGCCAAAATTGCCAATGTCGGAAAAGGAACAATCTATAACTTCTATTCCAATAAAGAGGAGCTTTTCGGTGACATCGTATCAGCCATCATTTGTGAAATGAGAGAGGTTGCAGATAGGGCCATCGATCCCAAGCTGACGTTTCATGAGAACGCACACCGGGCACTTGTGAGGATTTTGGAGTTCCGAAAAGAGCATCAATTGACGATAAAGTTGATCCAGGAAGAAAAAGAGCTTGGCACACCGATTGTGAAGGAAGAACTGCAAAAAGTGGAACAGGTCATTGTCGCCTATATCCAGGACAAGATCGACGTTGCCATTGCAAAAGGGGACATCATTCCATGCGATTCAGAACTTACAGCTTTCCTGATGCTGAAATTCTATTTTGCCCTGATTGTGGATTGGGAAAAAAATCACGAAGCATTATCAAAAGAAAAGATCGCTGAGCTGTTTGAGCTCTACTTTTTCAAAGGATTGTCAGTCTGATGATCCTTACCTATTTGAAGAAAAATGACCAAATGAGGGAATTGGTCATATAGTTTACAGGAGGTTTTGATACAATGAAAAATTTTATTGGAGCAGAATGGAAGGAGCATTTTACAAATAAAAAAATATTGATCCCGGTGCTGGCGGTCCTGTTCATACCATTGATGTACAGCGGGATGTTCCTGTGGGCGTTCTGGGATCCCTACGAGAGATTGGATGATCTGCCGGTTGCGGTCGTAAATCTGGACGAGGGGGCTCAAATTGAAAAGATGGAGCTCGCAATAGGGGAGGATCTCTCAAAGAATCTGAAGGATAATCCTTCGTTCCAATGGGAGTTTGTGAATAAGGAAGAGGCGTATCAAGGCCTGGAAAATCAAAAATATTATATGGTGATCGAGATACCGGAGGACTTTTCGAAGCGGGCAACGACGCTTCTGGATGAAAAGCCCTTTCCGATGGAATTGAAATATGTACCGAATGAAAGCTACAACTTCCTCTCTGCACAGATCGGGTCAACCGCGGTAGAGAAAATCAAGGAGGAAGTTTCCAACGAATTGACGGCCACCTATGCGGAGGAGATGTTCGCCAATATCGAAAAGCTCGGTGATGGATTTTCACAGGCGGCAGATGGAACGCATCAACTAAATGAAGGTGTTGCAGAAATTCAATCAGGCTCCGGTGATTTGAAGGAAGCATTGAGCCAGGCAGCGGAAAAATCTATCAGCTTCAGCCAAGGGATGGCAAAAGCCTATGGCGGAGTACAGGAAATTTATATAGGGAATGAAAAGCTTGCAAATGGTTTGGGTGATCTGGAAGAGGGTCATGGAAGACTTGCAGATGGAGCGGAGCGCGCGCTTGCTGGAACAAGAGAGTTGAGTGATGGTGCTTCAGCAACACAGGCTGGTATTGAGAAGGCATACGACTCCCAGCAACAGCTTGCCGGTGCCGCCTCGCAGCTTCATGAAGGATCGAAAAAGCTGGCAGCAGGTGGAGCCTCCTTGCAGGAAAAGACTTCAGGAGCTGCTGTGAAAGCGGAACAGTTTGCAGGAAGCATGAAAGAATTTGATGCGGTGCTCCAGCCTTTATTGGATGATGCGACGCCAGAGGAGCGCGCTGCTATTGAGGCTTACCTGAAGGAGCTTGTTGCAGGCTCCGATCAGTTTTCACAAGGCATGGCTGCATTGGACGGCGGGGTGCGTGAGCTGCAAAACGGCTTGACAGTTTCAGAGGCTTCATTGGCCAAGCTTGCAGGCGGTGAAGCACAGCTATCAGAAGGGTTGGCAGCACTTGTAAATGGGTCCGGAAAATTGACGGCAGGGACAAATGAATTGCTTAAAGGTCAGACGGAGCTGACTTCAGGCATTGCCAGATTCGGTGATGGTTTGACTTCTGCTGCTGATGGAAGCCGCGAGCTTTCTGCCGGAGGAAAAGAATTAGTCAACGGAATGGGAGTGCTTGATGATGGCTCGAAGCAATTCAGCGACGGGACATCCAAGCTTGCAGAAGGTTCCTCCGCTTTGAACGAAGGAATCGGCAAGCTGGGTGAAGGCTCTCATGAACTGGAGTCCAAGCTGACGGATGCAGCCGATCAGGCAGGGGCGGTCAAAGCTGATGAAGAGACTTTCGGGATGTTCGCCGATCCGGTGAAAGTGAAATCAGAGGTTGCCAATGGTGTCCCTAATTACGGAACAGGATTTGCTCCTTACTTTTTATCACTCGGGTTGTTTGTCGGAGCCCTGTTGTTATCCATCGTGTATCCATTACGGGATACTGTCGGGATCCCAAGCTCCGGTACTGGCTGGTTTCTCGGTAAGCTGAGTGTGCTGGTTGCAGTCGGTGTGGTGCAGGCCCTGCTTGCGGATGCTGTTCTGTTGTTTGGCCTTGGCATTGAGGTACAAAGCGTTTCGTTGTTTGTGGTGTTCAGTATCCTGACATCGCTAGCATTTATCGCACTGGTGCAGTTCTTGGTTACACTGCTCGGCGACCCGGGACGATTCGTTGCGATCATCATCTTGATCCTTCAGTTGACAACAAGCGCCGGGACATTCCCATTGGAGCTGATTCCTGGTGCGCTGCAGGTATTCAATGCATTCCTGCCGATGACCTACTCGGTTGCAGGTTTCAAAGCGATCATCTCAAGCGGCGACTACGGCTTTATGTGGGAAAATGCAGCGGTTCTTGCAGGATTCATGGGTGTGCTGATGTTCGGGACGTGGATGTACTTTATTGCAAGATTTAAGAAGATTGGTAGACTGATAGAAGAATAATGGAGACGGGGCCCGGCTGGATGCTGGACTCCGTTTTTTCTGTATTTCGGTGGTTTGGCACGAACTAGGGGGACTTTGGCACGAACTCGCCCAAGTTCGGCATCAACTCTGCCTTGTTCCGCACGAAATCGATGTCAACATGCCTAAATCATCATTCCTATTCCAGTAAAAGAATTAATTTCCAACGGCTCACCACCATATTTGCTGCATAAATGCAAAAAACCTATTGAAAACACTTACATTTCCTTTTATACTAGTAGTTATGAAAACGATTTCAATCATTCTTCTAACATATTAAATTCTAGTTAGGTGGGGAGACTCGTGGCAACAATAGAAGATGTAGCAAGACTAGCAGGGTTATCGAGAACGACTGTTTCCCGTGTCATCAATAACCACCCGTATGTGTCGGAGAAGAAGCGAGTGCTTGTCATGAATGCGATGAGTGAGCTTGGGTATGTCCCGAATTCCTCTGCAAGAAGCTTACGCAGTCAAAAAACGGAAATGATTGCCCTTTTGATTCCGCGGGTCATGAATCCATTTTTCAGTGAACTGATTGAAAGAATGGAAATGGCAGCGGCGGAAAACGGCTATCAGCTGATCATCTGTCAGACGAAATATTCCAAGAAAAAGGAATTGGACTACTTAAACCTTCTAAAAACGAGGCAGGTAGACGGTATCATACTCTCCTCGATTCAAAACGACTGGAATGTAATAGAGCCATTTTTAGAATATGGACCGATCGTTTTATGCAACGAATTTGAAGAAGATGCGCAAGTGCCATCCGTCCGCCTGGATCAGACATATGGGGGATACATTTCCACCAAGCATCTATTGGAACTTGGTCACCGTAAGATTGCCTACTGTACCGGGGGGTACAAAAGCAATGTGGCGCAATGCCGTGAAGCTGGCTTCCGAAAAGCGCTGGCGGAATTCAATGTACCATTTCAAGAAGAGTTCACCTTCGGGGACGCCTTCACCATTGAGGACGGCCGCAGAATTCTTCGCGATATGCTCACACTGAAGGAAAAGCCGACCGCCGTTTTCACAGGCGGGGATGAAGTGGCTGCCGGCATCATTACAGAAGCAAAGCGACATGGTATTAGAATTCCGGAGGATCTGGCCGTTGTAGGATTCGACAACCAGGCAATCACCGAGCTCGTCGAACCGTCCATCACAACCGTCAACCAGCCGATCGAGGACATGGCCCGCAAAGCCTTCCAGGTCATGATGGAAAAAGTCCGCTCCAAACGCTTCCGCCACAAGGAAATATATGAATACGACCTCGAGCTCATCGTTCGGGAATCAACGGTCAAACAAGGGGTTTACTTATAGAATAGGAAAAAGCGCACTGTGGGGATGGTGCGCTTTTTTTGACTCAATTTTTTTCAGCGGTTGAGGGGTTAATGGAAGTGCCATTTATATCCTCTTTTAAAATATCTCTGAATACATTGGCTGCCACTTCATTAAAGTTTTTATACAGGTCAGAGAGATCATCGTTATAGAATTGGATGACGCTCTTTAAAAATACCGGAAATACAGAAAATGTACCAGGAGTGAACGGTTCCACTACGGCAAATTTGAAATAGCGGTTCGAATCCAGAGCGGTTTCAAAAAGCTCTTGGATTTCCTTTGCTGTCAAAGTTCCTTCAATCGGATCCACAACCTGTCCATCATTAATAACTGCGGTATACACATTAATATTTCCTATTTCCTTTTGGCCAATTAGAATAGTAGCCAGGGCCTGAGCTTTCTTGCGGTTTCGGACAAGAATCGGAACGAGATATCCTGCATTCAATGGCAACTCAATGATATTCGTCACTGTGACCGCAGGATCGTTTCCAACAGAGTATTTCAGTTCATTGTAATAGGTAAATTGAGGGGGGCTTAACTGTGGAAGAATGGGTTGAGTCATTTGTACACCTCCTTTTTATATGCTTATTTATTCTATGAAAATAGCAATCCTTTGTATCGGCAAAATGATTAGATATAGAATGAATCAATAAATTATTTTATCGGTTTATTAAAGAAATTAATATAGAAGGGGGACTTTGTAATAGATTCCACTATAGAACTAGAATAACCGCCAAGATCTTTGGGAATGTGACATCCAAAGGTCTTAACGGTTTAAAATCAAACTTTTATGTCAGCTGCTGTTCTGCAAATTCGCGATAAAGGGAATGGGCTCTAACCATTTCCTGATGCGTCCCCACACCAGTCACCTGCCCTTTTTCAATAAAAACGATCTTATCTGCATGGACAATGGTCGATAAACGATGGGCAATCACAAAGGTGGTGCGACCTTCCATCAGTCTCGTCAGTGCCTGCTGCACTATTGCTTCGGACTGGCTGTCGAGGCTAGCCGTCGCTTCGTCCATCATAAGTATCTTCGGGTCTCGGAGGAAAGCGCGGGCGATGGCGATTCGCTGGCGCTGACCACCAGAGAGCATGACCCCACGCTCACCGACTTCCGTGTCCAAGCCTTTTGGAAACTCGGCAATGAACTGGTCCGCATAGGCCATCTTTGCCACTTCCCATAAGCGATCATCAGGGATCTCTGAAGCATCACTCAATCCGTACGTCAGATTGTCGCGGATTTTTCCGGCCATCATGGGACTGTCCTGGGAAACATAGCCGATCTGGCTTCTCCAGGATTCCATGGAAAGATCATGGATTGGTGTGTCGCCGACAAGGATTTCCCCAGAGGTAGGTTCATAGAATCGTTCCAGCAGTCCAAACATCGTTGATTTCCCTCCGCCGCTTGGACCAGCGAAGGCCACCATGGTGCCAGGCTCGGCTTCAAAGGAAACATGGCTTAAAATCGGCTCGTCCTCATTATAGGAAAACGAGATTCCCTCAACGCGTACAGGCAAGTCCGTAATGTCTATGTCCAATCCTTCCTGCCCCTCTTCGACTTCCAGGTTCAAAATATCGATGATTCGTTCTGTAGCACCCTTCGCTTTTTGAAGCTGGGTAAAGAACATCGTGAAGGAGGTGATGGGAAAGATGATCTGGAAAAGATAAAGCAGGAAAGCGACAAGTGCACCGGTGGTCATGGAACCCTCAGCCACCCGAATTCCGCCATACCCGATGATTACCACAATGACCGCCATGATAATCAGATACATCAAAGGGCCAATCATGGCAAAAATACGAGATTCCTTTAAACCGTAAGTCAAAAGCCTTCCAATTCCGTCAATCCCTTTCGCAGCTTCCGCCTTTTCTGCATTGGAGGCCTTCATCAAGCGGATCTCGCTCAGTGTCTGCTGGATGCTTCCGGTGAAATGAGCGGTTTCATCCTGAAGTCCTCGGGAGATGGATGCCATTTTTCTGCCGAGAGGAATCATGATTATAGTGGTGACAGGAACAGATATAAGCATGAGAAGAGTCATCTTCCAGTCCATGATGAGCAAGATGATGATTGCGCCTATTATGGAAATTATTCCTGTAATGAAC
The DNA here is from genome assembly GCF_042800035.1 of Sutcliffiella sp. NPDC057660. Taxonomy (NCBI): domain Bacteria; kingdom Bacillati; phylum Bacillota; class Bacilli; order Caryophanales; family Bacillaceae; genus Sutcliffiella; species Sutcliffiella sp. NPDC057660. Next base: position 35,300 of record NZ_JBHVHV010000004.1, on the reverse strand, counting down.
TGAGGGAAATGCTGTGAAATTAGATCCTTAACTATTCCCGTATCATTGACGACCCTGCTGACCGATTCCCCGCTTTTCTGCTTGTCATAATAGCTGACAGGAAGGCGGATCAACTTGTGCCACATCAGTTCACGAAGTCGCGAGACGATCTTCTGTCCGACATATGCAAGTGCATAGGTGGCAAAGCCGTCAATCAGTGCCTGGACAATAAAGACGACTCCGATGGCGACGATGATCCAGATGCTGAGGGAGTCGACTGAAAACCCATCAACCAGCTGCTTGGTCAATAAGGGGATGGTGAGACCTACGAAGGTCGTCAATATGCTGCCGATCAATCCGAGAGTCAGTGCCAGCTTCGGTATATTCGTGGATAGAATGAGTGATATAAAAGGCTTTAACTTCCTTTGTTGTTCATTTATCAAAATATGTAAACTCCTTTAATCGAAATAAGTATGCCTCCTTATTTTACCACTCTATTAATGGATTACTTGTAGAAAATGCTTAAAATCTCCATTAAATCTTACAAGAATTCAACAATATTAGGATGAGTGAGTCCAAAAGAGATTATAATGTTTTTAAAAGAAATCAACCCAAGAAATGAAGGGAGGTCCAGTATCGGATGAAAAGTAAAATGGCCAATTCCTTATTTTTCGTCCTTTTTTTATTTATTTTCGTCCAGGGGGCATGTGAAAAAGGGGAATTGGGAATTCCACCTGATGAAGCAGAAAGTCCTTCAGTCGAAAAAGAACCCTCACCAATTAATGAGATTGATCCATCCATACTACTTGATGAAATCTTAGCCATGGCACAAAAAGGAATGATCAAGGAAAGCTCCTTTGACGTATGGCAAACAACTATCGACCAAGTTCAAAAGGAATGGGGCAAACCCGAGCAGGTAGATCGGGCGGGCTCCGGAATATATGCCAGCTTTCCGGAGAAAAAGGTTACCATCGGATATAGAGATGACGGGGAGATTTTTGATATCCGGTCCTATGCAAGAAATCTTCAAGAAATCACTTTGGAAATGATGGAAAAGAAGTTGGGGAAGCCTTCCGAAATACGTGAGCTTGAAAACGAACGGATTTATGTTTATAGACTTGAAAAGCAGCTTGAGATGAAAATGGTAATAACCAATCAGACTGAAGGAGTTGATCATTTGTCAGTGTTTAATGGGGAAAGGGCAAAAGCGTCTGAGATCGAAGAGGAAAGAGACTATCTCCTTGATATTAAAGGGACATCAAATCAACTATCTTCTAAATCATGGATAGACATGCAAAAATGGCGGAAGGATATTGTTTCATTTTCCAGAGACTATGACCATATCCACATAAATGGCCCAAATAAGAAAATGGTTGCCCTCACGTTTGATGACGGACCGGACAATTTCGTAACACCTGCCATTTTGGATGTTTTAAAAGAGTATAATGTGAAAGGAAGTTTCTTCTATCTAGGGAGTGAAGTAGAGAAGCATCCTGATATTGTGACGAGAACTTATTCCGAGGGGCATCTTGTATTAAGCCATAGCTACCATCATCTTGATCTCACAACATTGACAGAGGAAAAATTGAGGAATGAACTGGAAATGGCCGGGAATGCTGTGGAGGAAGTAATTGGAAGGGAGCCGGCAATCCTCCGAACTCCTTATGGAGAAACAAATGGGATGGTTGCAGATATAGCGAAAGAAGAAGGCTATTCTATTGTTCTCTGGTCTATTGACACCCTTGATTGGTCCCAGAAGGAATCAGAAAATATTGTGAAGAACGTATTTGAAAATGTTCGAAATGGAGATATCATTTTGATGCATTCCGATTCCGAAAAGAAAGAAACTGCCATGGCCCTCTCTATAATGATTGAGGAATTACAGGAAAGGAATTTCGACATAGTTGATTTAGAAAATCTTTTATCTATTAAAGCCTATAAAACCGATCAATAAAAGGAATAAAACAGGGTACCCGAAGAGGATACCCTGTTGGCAGTTTGCTATTTTAATTGATTGGACATGCATTCGTTGCAATGGTTGCCGTAGCATTCGTGCTGCTCATCCATTGTTTTTTTGCATTCTACGCATTTTTTAGGTGGTAAGGTTTTGAAAAATTCTGTACTTTTAATCAACATGTTATCACCCTCCGTTTTGTTATTTGTTGTTATTGTATTATAACAGTGCTTGTCCTGTCAACAACTGTTTTAATACAAACTGTAAAATAGGAAAATGGGTGTGGGTATGGTATTCTTATTTTGAAAAGAAACAGGTAAAGGGTGATGTGGCGTTGAAGCTTACTGTTGTAGGGTATTGGGGCGGATATCCGGCTGCAAATAGTGCAACAAGCGGGTATTTAGTCGAGCATGATGGTTTTCGTTTACTGATTGATTGCGGAAGCGGTGTATTAGCACAGCTCCAGAATTATATAGAAGTCACAGAGTTGGATGCCGTCATCCTGTCGCATTATCATCATGATCATGTGGCAGACATCGGGCCGTTGCAGTTTGCAAGATTGATTTCTTTTTACATGGGCAAGACGGTGACACAGCTGCCGATCTATGGACACCAGGAGGACGCGCAAGGATTTGCTGCATTGGATCATAAGGAGTATACAAAGGGTGTGGCATACGATCCCGCGCAGACTCTTCAGATTGGGCCTTTTTGCATAGAGTTTTTGAAGACCACGCATCCGGTTCCATGCTATGCGATAAAGGTAACGACAGATGAGGGCTCTTTTGTCTATACCGCAGATACAAGCTATCAGGAATCGTTCATCCCATTTACTAGGGATGCGGACCTTTTGATCTGCGAGTGCAATCTGTATGCCCACCAGAATGGACAGGCTGCAGGTCATATGAACAGCCATGATGCTGCAAAAGTGGCAAGGGATTCCGGCGTGCCGAAGCTCTTGCTTACGCATCTGCCTCATTTCGGAAACATCGAGCAGCTGGTGGAGGAGGCTTCATCCATCTATAAAGGTGAAATCACATTGGCACATAAAGGATATACGTGGGAGAGTGGGAAATAAATGATGCTTTTTATTGATAATAAGGGAATTACCGATCCAAGGATCAACCTGGCAATCGAGGAGTATGCACTGAAAAATCTTGATATCGAGGATACCTATCTATTGTTCTACATAAATGAGCCTTCCATCATCATCGGTAAGAATCAGAACAGTGTGGAAGAGATCAATACGAAATATGTAGAAGACAATGGCATCCATGTCGTCCGTCGTCTTTCCGGCGGGGGAGCGGTTTATCATGACCATGGGAACCTGAATTTCAGTTTCATCACCAAAGATGACGGGGAGAGCTTTCACAATTTCAAAAAGTTCACCGCACCGGTAGTGGAGGCGTTGAAGAGCCTAGGTGTGGATGCGGAAATGAGCGGCCGCAATGATATCCTTGCAGAGGGACGCAAAATCTCCGGGAATGCACAATTTTCCACAAAGGGCCGCATGTTCAGCCATGGGACATTATTATTCGATTCCGAGATCGAGCATGTTGTCTCTGCACTCAATGTGAAAAAGGATAAAATCGAATCGAAGGGAATCAAGTCGATCCGGAGCCGTGTGGCGAATATCAAGGAATTCCTGAAAGAGGATATCACCATCGAGCAGTTCCGCCAGCTTCTTCTGGAGGCAATTTTCAAGACGAAGGATGTTCCGCAGTATGAACTGACGGAAGAGGATTGGAAGAACATCCATCAGCTATCGAAGGAACGTTATCAGAACTGGGACTGGAACTATGGAAAATCACCCAAGTTCAATCTGCAGCATTCGCACCGGTTCCCTGTCGGACAGATTGACATCCGCCTCGATGTGACAAAAGGGAAAATAGAAAACTGCAAAATCTACGGGGACTTCTTCGGTGTCGGGGATGTCAGTGAAATCGAAGAGCTGCTTATTGGCGTCAAATATGAGAAAGCCGAAATAGCCCAAGCGATCGAAACGGTAGATGTGAAACATTATTTCGGGAATATAACGCGTGAAGAATTGCTTGATCTAATATACTAATTTTGGGAACGTGGGGCTTTGGGCTTCACGTTCTTTTCTATAGTAAAATATCTTATCTGAATATTTTAATTTTATAGACATAATTTAATGACAGAACTCTAGCAATCTACTATAATTGTTAGTGGGAGATAAATGAATGGTCATTCATTCAATAAATAGCAAGGGGAGATGAAACAATGAATATTTCGTCACAGTTAGCACTGACGGCTAGAACGAACCCGATGAAAGAGGCGTATGTTTTTGAAGGGGATTCCAAAACATACGCGGAACTGAATGCTGCAATCAATGCCTTTGCATCAGGACTGGAAGCAATGGGCATCAAAAAGGGTGACCACATCGCACTGGTGGTAGGAAACTCTCCGTATTTTGTTGTCGGCTTATACGGTGCCGCACGCCTCGGCGCAACGGTCGTTCCGATCAATCCTATCTACACACCAGATGAGTTGGGCTACATTTTGCGAGACGGCGATGTAAAAGCTGTCATCACCTTAGACCTTCTTGTTCCACTATTTGAAAAGCTTCACAACTATTTACCAGAAACAGAAACCTACATCATTTGCGAAACACCTGATGGAAAGGAAAAAGCGAAGAGCTTCCCGGTTGATCAGCTTTCCCTATTCCCTAAAATGAAATCGTTTACAAGCATTATGGCGAACGGAAGCTTTGCGTACGAAGGTCCGGAACTTATGGATGACGATGTGGCAGTGATTCTTTATACATCCGGAACGACTGGTAAGCCAAAGGGTGCGATGCTGACACATAAGAATTTGTACCGAAACGCCAAGGATGCAGCTGACTTCCTAAAAATGAATGACAGTGATAAGGTCGTGGCAACCTTGCCGATGTTCCATGTCTTCTGTTTGACTGTGGCGCTGAATGCCCCGTTGATGAATGGAGCAACCGTGATCATTGTGCCGAGGTTCAGCCCGCAGGCTATTTTTGAAATCGTGAAAAAATATGAAGCAACCGTGTTTGCCGGAGTGCCGACGATGTACAATTTCCTCTTGCAATCCCAGGGAGATGTGGAGGATCTAAAATCACTGCGACTTTGCATCAGTGGCGGTGCTTCCATGCCTGTTGCACTCCTGCAGAATTTCGAAAAGAAATACCAGGTCATCATCTCTGAAGGCTATGGCCTTTCCGAAGCGTCACCTGTTACATGCTTCAACCCATTGGATAAGCCAAGAAAACCAGGCAGCATCGGTACGACGATCGTGAACGTGGAGAACAAGGTCGTAAACGAACTGGGTGAAGAGGTTGCTCCTGGTGAAGTGGGAGAGCTTGTGGTACGCGGACCGAATGTCATGAAGGGCTATTACAAGATGCCGGAAGAAACGGCACACGCCATCCGAGATAACTGGCTCTATACCGGTGACCTTGCCACAATGGATGACGAAGGCTATTTCTACATCGTCGACCGCAAAAAGGACATGATCATCGTCGGCGGCTACAATGTGTACCCGCGTGAAGTTGAGGAAGTGCTGTACAGCCATAAGAATGTGGTGGAAGTGGCAGTTGTTGGGGTGCCTGACCCCGAGCTCGGTGAAGCGGTAAAGTGTTTCGTCGTGACAGATCAAACGGTGGCGGAAGTGGAGCTGCTCGCTTATTGTGCGGAACGCTTGGCGAAGTATAAGGTTCCAAGTTCCATTGAGTTCCTGGAAGAGCTGCCAAAGAATACGACCGGGAAGATCCTCAGAAGGGCTTTGAAAGAAAAGCTGGGAGTATAAGAGGATTTTTAGACTCCTTAGAGAATCTATAAAAATAGCGAATTTTGTAACCGCTAACAATCTCGGGGAGGGAACAGACGTGAATTTTATACAGGTGGAAGTCAAGGACTATATTGCGACTGTCACGCTTAATCGCCCAGATGCGATGAACGCGTTTAATTACGATATGCTCTTAGAGCTCGGTCTTGTGGCAGAAGAGCTGCGCACGAACCCGGAAGTACGTGTTGTCGTTGTGACGGCAGCCGGGGAAAAGGCGTTCAGTGTCGGTGCTGATCTGAAGGAAAGAAGAGGCCTGACAGAGCAGCAGGTACGACGCAATGTGTATAAGATCGGGGATGTGTTCAACCGCATCGCCGACCTGCCGCAGCCGACGATTGCCGCGATCAACGGCTATGCATTCGGAGGCGGGATGGAGCTTCTTTTGGCATGTGATTTCCGTGTCTCGGCACGCGATGTGAAAATGGGACTGACGGAAACGAGCCTTGCCATCATTCCAGGTGCAGGCGGGACGCAACGTCTTCCTAGAATCATTGGGGAAGCGAAGGCAATGGAGTTGATCCTGACTGCAAGACGGTTCACTGGGGAACAGGCGAACGGCTTCGGCCTGATCACAAGACTCGTAGACGAAAGCTCCCAAGTACTCGGCGGAGCCATGGAGCTTGCCCATGAAATGCTGAAAAATGGACCGGTTGCGCTTCAGCAGGCCAAGTTTGCCATCAGGCAAGGGATGGGTGTCGATATGCAGACAGGCTTGCAGATCGAGCGCAAAGCCTATGAAGTGATCATCCCGACCGAAGACAGGGTGGAAGCGTTGGTGGCGTTCGGGGAGAAACGGGCGCCGGAGTTTAAAGGGAAATAAGAGAAAGAAGCTGTCCAAAAGTCTGCTGACTTTCGGGCAGCTCTTTTTGTGTAAAAACGAGGTAGGTAGAAAAGCAGATTGATTAGTAGAATTATGATGGGGTTTGGTAGAATAAAAAGCTTGTTTGCTAGAAAAGTCTACGGTTTGATAGAAAAAATGAATGAATTGATAGAATTCCACTTTCTTGGAAGAAATAATTGAAGTCTTTTCAGGGCATTCTAACAGATTTCTTCATCATTCTAACAGAAGGACTAAACATTCTAACACGAATCATCAACATTCTAACAACTGTGCTTAACATTCTAACACAATACAAAATCATTCTAACAATTTTCATTCTAATCCGTAGCATAAAAAGAATATTACGTTTTTCGAAATAGTCTTTACAATCCCTCCTGACAATTAGTATATTAATAGATAATAAAATTGACAGGTATAGGGGAAATGCGCTGTGGCAACGACTATTGCAACCAGAAACAGTTCATCCTTCCGGAACGGGCTGCAGGCAGGTATCAGTATCGCGATCGGATATGTTCCGATTGCTATTACATTTGGTCTGCTGGCGAAATCCGCAGGGCTGACAGTAACGGAAACGGTAATGATGAGTCTCCTAGTTTTTGCAGGAGCGGCACAGTATATGAGTTTGAATATGATAGTCCTGGGGTCAGGAGTGTTTGAGATTGTCATGACCACCTTTATCCTGAACATCCGCCATTTTCTGATGAGTGCTTCACTGAATGAGAAGGTGGAGGAGGATAAGCTTTGGAAGAAGTCGCTCTATTCATTTGGCATTACAGATGAAACCTTTTCTGTCACAGCGACAAAGGAAGGAACCATCAGGACGGGCTATATGTTTGGAGTAATTTTCATCTCCTATTCAAGCTGGGTCGTGAGCTCCGGCATTGGCCATGCCATCGGAAGCAGCCTGCCGGATTCCCTGCAGGAAAGCATGGCGGTGGCCTTGTATGCCATGTTTGTCGGCTTGCTTGTCCCATCCTTTAAAAAGCATCGCAAAGTGGTTGTCCTGGCGGGGATTGCTGCGATGTTGAATTCGATATTCACCCTGGTCCTCGGCATTGCACCAGGCTGGTCCATTGTGATGGCAACACTGGTCAGTGCTGTTGGAGTGGAAAGTATTTTTCGAAGTGGTGTAGAAGAGGGGGAGAAGGACCATGAATAATACGATTGTCATCATGATTGTGGGCATGGCGGTGGTCACCTATCTGCCGCGCCTTATCCCATTTGTCATGTTTCAGGGGAAAGAGCTTCCTCCTTTTGTGCAAGCGGTATTGAAAAATGTTCCGTATGCAACACTTGGGGCACTGATCGTTCCAGGGATTTTTCTCATCAATGAAGATATCATGTACGGGGTGATCGGCGGTGCAGTGGCGTTGGTTGTTGCCTATCTTGGGGCGAATGTGATCTTGGTTGTCATCAGTGCAATTGCCGCTCTGAGTGTATATTCATGGGTGGTGAGTTGATAGTATGATAGGAAAGCCTTTCTGTAAAGCACACATGTCTCTATGTGTGTTTTTTTGTACAGACTAATAAAACAGCCAGTTCGGCGATAGAATAGTATGGAAGTGGGGAGGTGCGTTCTTGAAAAAAATTCTTATTGGAACAATAGTAGGATACGTCCTATATGCACTTGTGATGGCCTATTATCTCTGGTTTGGTGCGGATACTTCCCTGCCGGCAGATCTGGTGGGAACGAAGGCGGATCCGAGGACGTTTCTCTCAAGCAAGGAAATGCTGCTCGTAGAGGAATACTCCAAGATACGCAATATGATGTATTTTTTATCCTTGCCGTTTGATTGGGTGCTCTATTTCCTTTTGATTTTGCTCGGCGGGGCCCAGGCAATTCAGGCCTGGTCGGAAAAGGTGACACGGTACTCTTGGCTCCAAGGCGGGATCTATGTGTTCTGGCTGACGCTTTTCGTCACACTCGCTAGCTTTCCACTAAGCTATATCCGGTTCGTTCTTTCGAAAAGCTATAATATCACCGTTCAACCTTTTGCAGGCTGGATGCGAGATCAGCTGGTCGGCTTCTGGGAAGGGATTTTCCTCATGTGGCTCGTGGTGATGGTCCTCTATTATCTGATCCGCCGTTTCGAGAAAAAGTGGTGGGTGGCAGCCTGGGCGTTGTTCATTCCGTTTGTCTTCTTTCTCATGTACATACAGCCGGTGGTCATCGATCCATTGTACAACGATTTTACCGAGCTTCAGGACAAGGAATTGGAAGAGAAAATCCTCGGGCTTGCAGCAGAATCGGATATTGCAGCGGACCGGGTATATGAAGTGAATATGTCGGAGAAGACAAATAGCATCAATGCCTATGTAACAGGTGTCGGAGGAAATTCACGCATTGTTTTATGGGACACGTTATTGACGCGCCTTAAAGAGGAGGAGATCCTGTTCATCATGGCACATGAAATGGGTCACTTCGTCATGAACCATGTGGTAGTCGGGATCTCTGGCTATATTGTATTCTCCTTTTTTGCTTTTTATCTGATTCACTGGTGTGCAGCCAGAGTGATCTCCAAATGGGGGGAAGCTATCAAGATTACGCGTTTGGGACAATTTTCCTCTTTGCCTTTGCTGCTGCTCCTGTTATCCCTTGTTCTGTTTCTTGCAAGCCCCATCACCAATGCGATATCGCGGCATCAGGAGCATACGGCGGATGTCTATGCCATCGAGCTGACAGGTGATGCTGCACCAGCTATTGGCGCTTTTCAGGAGATAACAAGATCCAGCCTCAGTGAAGTTCATCCGCCAGCACTGGTAAAATTCCTAAGATACACGCATCCGCCAATGGTCGACCGCATTGCCTACCTGGAAAAATACTTGGAAGAAGAGGAATAGGGAAGCCTATTGCCTCTTTTTTTTATGTGTAATTTGCTTTGTCGAAAAAAATTACTAAACAAATCCAAAAAAGGGCTTTATTTTTTTGAACATTCTGTTATATAATACAATACAAATATACTAACTGTTTCATAACAAAGGAGGTTGCAAGAAGCGTGAATATAGACACATCAGGCATTGAGGTTACAGGAGAATGGAAAAAAGGCTATGAAACTGTATTAACACAGGACGCACTTATCTTTATTGAAAAGCTGCATACAACATTTAATCCCCGGAGAAAAGAGCTTCTTCAAGAAAGAGTGCAAAAACAGAAGAAACTCGATCAAGGAACGAAATTGGATTTCCTTGAATCAACTGCACATATCAGAAACGGTGATTGGCAGGTCAACCCAGTCCCACATGATCTACAGGATAGAAGAGTGGAAATTACCGGGCCGGTGGATAGGAAAATGATCATCCATGCGCTTAATTCAGGAGCAAGGGTTTTCATGGCAGACTTTGAGGATGCAACATCACCGACCTGGTCAAATATCATGGATGGCCAGATCAATCTGAGAGACGCAAACTTAAGGGCCATTGAATTTGAGGCATCAAATGGCAAGCTATACAAGCTTAACGATGAGATTGCAACATTGCTTGTCCGCCCTAGAGGCTGGCATCTCGAAGAAAAGCACGTGCTTCTGGACAAGGATCCAGTATCAGCCAGCCTTTTCGACTTCGGACTTTATTTTTTCCATAATGCAAAGCTGCTCATCGAAAACGGAAGCGGACCTTATTTTTACTTGCCGAAACTCGAAAACCACCAAGAGGCAAGACTTTGGAATGATGTGTTTATATTTGCGCAACAGGAGCTGGGAATCCCACAGGGAACCATCAAGGGCACGGTACTGATCGAAACGATCACGGCAGCCTTTGAGATGGATGAAATCCTTTATGAGCTACGGGAGCATGCTGCCGGATTAAACTGTGGCAGATGGGATTATATCTTCAGCTTCATCAAAAAGTTCCGCAACGACTCTACATTCTTGCTTCCGGATAGAAGCCAGGTGACCATGGCGGTGCCTTTTATGAGAGCGTATACACAGCTGGTCATAAAAACTTGCCATAAACGTGGCGCTCATGCTATCGGTGGGATGGCCGCACAGATTCCGGTCAAAAACGACGAACAGGCGAATGAACTTGCTTTTTCCAAGGTGAGGGAGGATAAGCTTCGTGAAGTGAAAGATGGCCATGATGGTACATGGGTGGCGCACCCAGCGCTAGTACCGGTTGCCATGGAAGTATTCAATGAACATATGAAGGGGCCAAATCAGATTGACCGCAAAAGGGAAGATGTCCATGCGGAAGCGGCCGAACTTGTAGAACTTCCAGAAGGCTCCATTTCCGAAGAGGGATTACGGAAAAATATCCATGTCGGCATCGAGTACATCACCGCATGGCTGGATGGAAACGGAGCAGTTCCCATTTTCAATCTGATGGAGGACGCAGCAACAGCGGAAATTTCAAGATCGCAGGTCTGGCAATGGGTAAGGCATCCTGGGGCGAATTTGGAGGATGGGACCAAAATAAAGCTTGAACTTGTAAAGGGACTCATTCAAGAGGAGAAGCGGGCCATTTTGGCAAAAGTGGGGCCATCACGTTACACACACGTGAAATTGGATCAGGCTGTCGAGCTGTTTGAAAGTCTGATAAAAGACGAAGAGTTTGCAGAGTTTTTAACACTTCCTGCATACAGCTTGCTGGAAGATTAATAGATTACAAGATAATGAAGGAGGAGAAAAGATGAAAAGAGAAGAGAGAATGGCAATGTTAGAAGAAAGCTGGGAGCTTGAGTCTAGATGGAATGGGGTTGTGCGACCATATAGTGCAGAGGATGTACTACGGCTTCGCGGATCCATTGACATTGAACACACATTGGCAAAAAGAGGGGCACAAAAGCTTTGGGATCTGCTTACAAAAGAGGATTATGTTCACGCACTTGGTGCTTTGACAGGAAATCAGGCGATCCAGCAGGTAAAAGCGGGATTGAAGGCCATCTATCTAAGCGGATGGCAGGTAGCGGCAGATGCCAACCTTTCGGGAAATATGTATCCGGACCAAAGCCTGTATCCTGCCAATAGCGTCCCTCATGTGGTCAAGCGCATTAGCCAGGCGCTTCAACGTGCGGACCAGATCCAATACTTAGAAGGAAAAGAGGAAGTCGATTATTTTGCACCCATCGTAGCGGATGCAGAAGCTGGGTTTGGAGGACAATTGAATGTGTTTGAGCTGATGAAGGGAATGATTGAATCCGGTGCGTCCGGTGTTCATTTTGAGGATCAGCTTTCTTCCGAAAAGAAATGCGGACATTTGGGAGGGAAAGTTCTGCTGCCTACTCAGACCGCAGTTAAAAATCTGATCTCTGCACGATTGGCCGCTGACGTGATGGGAGTGCCGACTGTCTTGATTGCAAGAACCGATGCAGATGCGGCGGATTTGATTACAAGTGATGTGGACCAATATGATCATCCATTCCTGACGGGAGAACGGACTCCTGAAGGGTTCTTCAGAACAAAGGCAGGGCTTGACCAGGCGATTGCACGCGGATTGGCCTACGCTCCTTATGCAGATGTAATCTGGTGTGAAACGTCCGAGCCGAATCTGGAGCAGGCAAAAGCTTTTGCGGATGCCATTCATTCAGAATTCCCTGGAAAACTGCTTGCCTATAATTGTTCTCCATCTTTTAACTGGAAGTCCAAGTTGGATGACGAAACGATTGAAACCTTCCAGCAGCAGATCGCCACTTTCGGCTACAAGTTCCAGTTCGTGACGCTTGCAGGGTTCCATGCGCTGAACCACAGCATGTTTGAGCTGGCGAGAGGGTACCGGGATCGCGGGATGGGTGCATATTCGGAATTGCAGCAAGCGGAGTTTGACAGTGAAAAACACGGCTATACGGCAACACGTCATCAACGTGAGGTGGGCACAGGCTATTTCGATGAAGTGGCAAAAGTGGTATCCGGCGGGAATTCTTCAACTACAGCACTGTCCGGCTCGACGGAAGAGGCGCAATTCTAAATGAAAAATAAATATAGGGCTGGGCTAAAGATAAGGTGTCAACATTAAACACCCTGTTGGTCTCCGTTCCAGGCGTTCGCTTATCCTAAGGCTCCCATCCGTCCCCGCGGAATCTTGTGTGCCTCGCTGCAATCAACGGGCGGAATTTGAAGCTTACAATTTATCTATATATCAACAATGAATGCGAAACAGCCAAAATAAAAAAGAGAAGAGATCCAAATGGCGCTCTTCTCTTTTCTTTTGGATATTATCAGGCGGAATCGCCCCAATCAGTCAGGAACTTTTTGTATGTGGAGCTTAGGGAATGAAACAGCGTGTGGTCTTTGGTGTCGATGGCATGGTCAATTCTTTCTTGGAGGAGATTCTTGTGGTAGTGGTAAAGCGATTCATCAATGATCATCTGGGTATAAATATTCATCATATAGGCTTCAACGGACAACTTTTTGTTCATTACTCTCGACTTCATCAATTCCGTATAAGACTTCTCATTTTTCATGAGTCCCTCACCTCGAGCCTTTTTAATAGTATATTGGGGAACCTGCATAAAATCAACAAAAATTAAAAATATTTAGAAAAATATAAAAAGTCTTTACTTTTTGGTTGTCTTTTGTAAAAATATACATAAATAGACAGATTTCTGGTTCTTTCGTTCTATTCTGAGCCGGGTAAATCATTTTTTAGCGGAAGGGTGAATTATATGGAGAATAGTGTCACTTTAGTTTCAGAATATGAGATCAATCGCTTCACTATGGCTGTATTGCCTATAGAGGAACAGGGGAAAGTGTTTTCTAAGATAATGGAAGTGGAAGGGGACATATACGTGGACCTGCCTCCCCTTAAAATTATCGATGATAGCTGTAACTACTATGGAGCAAGTATGGAAGGCAGAAAGTCAGGAACTAAAATGGTGACGGGTGTTACGCACAAATCCCCACTTGCAATAGACCCCATGAGTGACTTGTACTTTTTTCCCACCATGTCTCCCAAAAAAAACGAATGCACCTGGATCTCCCTGAACCATGTTGAGAAGACAAGAAAAACATCCTTATCCACTACAATCGCCCACTTTACCAATAAAACCGAAATGGAATTCCAGATTTCCCTGCGTTCCTTTGAAACCCAAATGCACAGAGCCGCCCTATTGCGAACAAGGATGCTGCAAAGGGCTCAAGGATTTGGTGTACCTGAGGAGCATCGTGATTATATTGCATCTCCTCCCCGAACCTATCGGATCATCAAAAAAAAGTAATGGTAAACATCCTCTTTCAAATTAGGGGATGTTTTTTTATGTTTACCACAACAAAGCATGTTTTGTGTATAGGATTTTCTTTTTGAAAAAGGCTATGGAGGAAGGGAGTGACTGCTGTGGAGCTTATTCTCGATTTGGTGAAGGTGATGCTGCGTATCGTCACCATTCTGCCACTGATGTTGCTGGTGACTTTGTTCATGGGTAAGCGTTCAATTGGCGAGTTGCCTGTTTTTGATTTTCTCGTAATACTGACGCTCGGTTCTGTGGTGGGGGCGGATATCGCCGATCCTGAAATACATCACCTCCCGACAGTGGGAGCAATCATTGGAATCGCCCTGCTTCAAAAGTTTATCGCCTGGTGGAAAATAAAGAACCGAAAAGTTGGCGGGTACTTATCATTTGAGCCGACGCTGGTGATTTATGAAGGTCAGTTCCATATCCACAATATGCGTAAGATAAGCTATTCGATTGACAATGTTTTGCAGATGCTGCGACAGAAGAATGTATTTAGAGTAGAGGATGTACATTTTGCCCTAGTGGAGGCAAATGGTGACCTGTCCGTAAAGCTAAAGCCTGATAAGGAAGTAGCGAAAGTGGAACATATTAAAGGAAGCCCAGCGCAGAATGCAATCGAGTTTCCAGTCATTATTGATGGCATCATTCAAAAGGAAGCCCTTCAATATAAAGGCTTGAATGAAGCCTGGCTTCGTGAAGAGCTATTAATGCAAAAGATTGCAGATGTGAAGGAAGTTTTTTATGCTGCGGTGAATGAACAGAACAGGCTACACGTATGCTTGAAAACATCTGACAAAACAGAAACGCTTCCTATTTTTCATTAACGCTGCTCTTTATTGACCAGATAAAAGTGAAGCAGGTCATTGATTTTGTTGCGGATCCTTGGATTAAAATAATTGTGGTGTTCCTCATAGCCGTTGAATAGAAATGCATACATCGTAAAGGCCTCATCCTGTTTTAATTTATGGAGTTTCATCTTTTGCTGCTTCATGTCCAATTTCACTTGTTTAAGCTGAAGCTGAACTTTTTTCATGACCTCGTCAATCAAGGTAAGATAGGGCTCTTTCAATTTCAACGTGCTTTCCCGGATGATGGCGGTATCCCGTTCGAGGACAATCAGCAATAAGGGAAGATAGATGGCTTGCTCAAAGAGGTGTATTTGTTCTTTTGATAGTCTAGTCATAAATTAATCCTCCTGCTTCTAAAAAAAAAGAACATCTGTTCGTATTTATTTTATACCAATTTATAAAAATTATGCAAGCAACTTTTTAAGTTCGAATAATTTCGAGCTTTTTTTCATTTAATAGAGGGTATCTATTTCTGCTGTCGAAATAAACAGTATAGAATGAAAATGAATTTATACATAAGGGAGAGTTTCCTATGACAAAGAGAAAAATAGAAGCGGACGATTTATATCGATTAACATCCCTGACCGATCCACAGTGGGAGAAGCACTCCCGCAAGTTTGCCTATGTGCAGACAACAATCAGCGAAGAGGATAATGAGTATCTTTCCACCATTTATGTAGGAAGCTTGGATGGCAAGGCAAAACCTTTCACATTTGGAAAAGGAAGAGCAACCACTCCCAGATGGTCCCCGGATGGAACCAAGCTTGCTTTTGTTTCCACGCGCAATGAAAAAGCGCAAATCTATGTGATGGCAGTGGACGGAGGGGAAGCCGAGCAGGTTACCTTCTGCAAGAATGGTGCAAGAGGTCCGGTCTGGTCCCCATGTGGAACGAAGCTGATCTTCAGTACAGCGTTGGAGTCGGAGGAAGATCTGAAGGCAGGTTCCAAGACAGAGGAGAAAAAGAAAAAACCCGAGCCGATGGTTGTGGAGAAGCTGCGTTATAAATCGGATGCAAAAGGCTTTTTGGACAAGAAAAACGATCACTTGGCTGTGCTCGACCTCGAGACGAAGGAGATTACCCTGTTAACTCACGGCGATCGCGATTATGGAAGCCCAGTCTGGTCCCCGGACGGCAAGCAAGTCGCTTTTGTAGTGAACCTGGAGGAAAATCCGGATGAGGTGCTTGTAACGGACGTGTACGTGATGGATCTGGAGTCCAAAGAAAAGAAAAAAGTGACCCACAGCAACGGTTTCTTTTCTACCATCACTTGGTCCCCTGACGGTGCGTTTCTTGGTTTCCTGGGACATGAAAAAGAGTTCCAGAGTGCCACTTTGACACGTGTATGGGTGTACCAGCTGGAAACGGAAGTGCTGCACTGCCTGACAGAAAATCTGGATATCGAAGTGGGAGATGTGGCAATTGGCGACTTCCATTCAGGCAATGTGAATCCGGGCCTCATGTGGACGGAGGATAGTGATGGATTCTACTTCCTGTTGAGTGACCAGGGTGGGACAGGCATCTACTACGGTTCCCTTGATGGCGCAATGTACCCAATCCACCTTCCTGGTGAGCATGTGTATGCGGTATCCATCTTGACAGATTCCCATGAAGCGATTGTAGGTATCAGCAGCTCAACTGATCCTGGTGAACTATATTACCTTGATTTCAGAACACAAAAAAGAGAGCAGCTTACACATGTGAACAAAGCGTGGAAAGAAGAAGTGGAAATCAGCGCTGCCGAGCCGATCAGCTTTAAGGCACCGGACGGATGGGACGTGCATGGCTGGATCATGAAGCCGGCAGGTTTTGAAGAAGGAAAGAAATATCCGACTATCCTGGAAGTTCACGGCGGCCCTCATGCGATGTACGCCAACACATATTTCCATGAGTTCCAGACCCTCACTTCCCAAGGCTTTGTTGTCCTATTTACAAACCCGCGAGGCAGTCATGGCTATGGCCAGGAGTTCGTCGATGCGGTCCGTGGCGATTACGGCGGCAAAGACTATATCGATGTTATGAGTGCGATGGACTATGCCTTGGAAACATTCGATTATATCGATGAGAAAAACCTGGGGATAACCGGCGGCAGCTATGGCGGCTTTATGACAAACTGGGTGGTGGCGCATACAGACCGTTTCAAGGCGGCAGTGACACAGCGTTCCATCTCCAACTGGCTGAGCTTCTACGGTGTGAGTGATATCGGCTACTATTTCTCCGAGTGGGAAGTAAAAGGAAACATGGAGGACAAAGTCGATAAGCTATGGGACCATTCCCCAATCAAGTATGTAGCAAATGTCAACACGCCACTCTTGATTCTTCACGGTGAAAAAGATTACCGCTGTCCGATCGAACAGGCCGAGCAGCTGTTTATTGCACTGAAGAAACAGGGCAAGACTACCAAGTTCGTCCGTTTCCCGGATTCTAACCATGAATTGTCCAGAAGCGGCAACCCGGCACTCCGAATCCACCGATTAAACCATATCAAGAACTGGTTTGTGGAATATTTGGAGGGTGCGAAGTAATAGGCAATTTGGAGTGAAAGCACAAGGAGGGGGCCTTTCCCTAAGGTTGGGAGGGCCCTTTTTAATTTCTGTTTGGGGGTTTCCAGTGGAGTCGTCACGGCTATCGTCGCTATGCGAATTTTGTCAAAAAATAAGTTTTTTCGATATCTGGTCCCTTTTCGTTGAAATATCGAAAAATTCGTTGATATAAATTTTTTTTTTCGTAGTATCACTACAGAAACCGTTGATATATGAAAAAATCCATCGATAAGTGAGTTAACAGAAAAAGATCTCATTAGCTTTTTAAAGCTGCAAACAGGAAATCGGACTAATTATTGTCCAAATCCCCAAGAGGACTTTCAAAAATCACGAAGAATTCTTAAAGGATGCTAAAAAATCAAGCCAGGAGGAATATACATATGATCAAAGGACTCGACCACCTTGTTTTATTTTGCTTGGATACTGAAAAATCAAAGGAATGGTACGAAAAAGCTGGATTCGAATACTCGCACGGATACGAAGGCATGCATTGGTTCCATTTAGGTAACGGACTTATCATGCTGCATCCAGCCGAAAAGGTAACACCTGGAGATACGGCTGTCCATGCCGCAGTCGAGGATGTTCATCAGCATTTCAGACAGGTCAAAGAAAACGGACTCGTTCCAATCGACCATCAGGAGGGAAGCAGGTCGATCGACGAACCTGTCACGCGTCCATGGGGGGATATCGAATTCGAGCTTGATGATGTGGATGGACACCGCTGGGCATTTACACAACGCGCTCAGTAACAAAAAAGAATGATACCCTAGAGGAGGCAACCATGAACGACGAAAAAACCTGCCCGTTCTGTAACCCGCAGAACGATCCGTATCAACACATAGTATTGGAAAGCGAAACGTGCTATTTCCTTCAGCACGATAAAGAACAGGGCGTTCTGGAAGGCTGCGGAGTCATTGTCCCGAAAAAGCACCGCAAAAATACGTTTGAGCTGACAAGGGAGGAATGGAACGATTCCTATGATCTGTTGCAGCAAGCAAAAAAATATCTGGATGAAAAGTTCTCACCTGATGGATTCACATTAGGCTGGAATGTTGGACAGGCTTCCAATCAAACCATCCCGCACAGCCATTTTCATGTGATACCGAGATACAACGATGAGCCGTTGGCGGGGAAAGGAATAAGGCACTGGCTGAAGCAGCCGGAAAATAAAAGAACACAACAGCATGTTGATCAGTGAAGATATTATTACAACCATCCATTTCCAAAAGTGAAATGGATGGTTGTTTTTTGTATTAATCGGGTATTCAATACTTTATAAAAAAATGTAAAGTTTTTATGTTATTTTATGGGTGAATATAGAAATAACTAGTACAATAAGAGATGATAGATATAGACAGAAGCGGAGTTAACCTACATGGATATGATAAATTTCTTTAAAGATCTGCTAACAATGGATAACCTTTTGGAAGGGCTTCAGGATTATAAGTCATTTGGTCCGCTTCCGGGATTTTTACTGGTGGTACTTGAAGCGTTTTTACCTTTTCTGCCGCTGATTGTGATTGTCATGGCAAACGCTGCAGCATTCGGTTTATGGCTCGGATTTTTGATTTCTTGGTCAGGCACTGTGGTCGGTGCAGTCATCGTGTATTTTTTTGCAACCAAGCTGAAAAGAAATAAATGGATTCAAAGGCAGCTGGAAAAAGAGAAAATTCGAAAGACGATGTCCTGGATTGAGAGGCATGGATTTGGACCGATTTTCTTTTTATTATGTTTTCCGTTCACTCCATCCTTTTTAATCAATATGGTGGCTGGCCTGTCACGAATAAAATTTTATCAATTTTTTCTGGCGCTATTAGCAGGGAAGATGGTTATGATTTTTACGATCAGTTATATTGGTTATGATATTATTTCTTTTATCCGAGCTCCTATTAAAACAGTGATCGCTTTAACGATCATGCTTGTTTTATGGTATATTGGAAAAAAGGTAGAATTGCGCCTGCAGCTTTCAGCAGATAAATAAACGATATCTTTAAAAAAATGGTTACTTTTCGTAGAGGTTGCAAACACGAATTTAACGTTTCATCGTGCTCTTTTCCTAACCAATCCACGAGGTTACTATAATTAAAGGTGAAAAATCCAAATGCCGATTTTTCACTTGTGAAGTAACAACCATAGTTTTGAAAAGAGCCTAATAAAAAAAGAATATAAACGAGAATTCAGTATATTGTGATAATAGATGGTTATTGGTACAATAGACCTAACAGATTAATTTCGGGGGTTATGAATTGAAAGAAAAGAATACAAACGTACAGCGTAAATCAGCGATGAAGTGGTTGCTTGTCTCTTTCCTTTTGGTTATTATGATTCGTGCCCTGTTCTTTTCCAATTATGTAGTGGAAGGTCATTCCATGAACCCTACATTAGAAGAAGGGAACTTCCTCATGGTTAATAAAATGGTTTATGCTTTTTCCGTACCGGAACGATTCGATGTTGTCGTGTTTCATAAAGACAATACCGAGGAAGACTATGTGAAGAGAGTAATAGGGTTACCGGGAGATAAAATAGAATATAAGAGAGATATGCTATATGTAAATGATGAGCTGGTCCTAGAGCCGTTTATCCGGTCGGATAATCTTCGGATCCTTGGCGGGAATTTCACCGGTGACTTTACACTAGAAGAGCTGACAGGTGTAGAAAAGGTTCCCAAGGGTCATGTGTTTGTTATAGGAGACAATCGTCTGGGCAGCCGCGATAGCCGTCATTTCGGCTTTATAAAAATGGAAGACATTGTTGGAAAGGTTCATATCCGCTATTGGCCGGCTGATGAATTTGGTACAATTTTTAAATAGTTGGAGAGAGGACATCTTGGAAACCGAGGCTGTTCTCTCTTTTTTGTTGTAAATCTCTTCACATCTTGAAAAAAGTACTATCTGCATTCATTTTTCCATTATAATAGAATTAAAAGATGGAATATTCTGAACTAGGGGGGCAAGATGATGTCTTCATCTGATACAAACACAATCCTCCATACGAAACTCACCACGCCAATCGTCAAGGATCATGTGTTAAGACGTGCAAAAGTGGCAAGAAAAATGAAAGCGGTTACCAGTCATGGCGTGACCATTGTCCATTCTGGTCCCGGTTATGGGAAGAGTACCATTCTGGCATCCTTTGTTCCTACATTCGATGTCCCTACATATTGGTATACGGCAACAGCATTCGATGATGAACTGATTCCTTTTCTGCGTTATGTGGTACATGCCCTCAGAAGGGAGAGAGAAGGCTTCGGGGAAAAGATACTCTCTTATCTTGAAAGAATGGACCGGTATATTCGGGATGAGGAAATACATGATTTATGTTCATTGTTCCTGAATGAGCTTTTGAATCTTGAAGAACCGATCATATTTGTCATAGACGATTTTCATTTAGTCCAGGGAAACCCGGAAATTGTCACATGGTTCCATTGGCTGCTGCAGCATATATCCTCCAACCTGCATCTCATTTTGATTACAAGGGAATGTCCGGATTGGGATGTACTCACCGCAATGAAAGTGAAGAATGAACTATTGGAATTTACAGAAGAGGATTTAAAATTCTCAAAAGAAGAAGTGGAGGTTTTATTGCAGGATATCTATATGGTGGATGTGACCGAAGAGCAGGTGGAGGAGGTCTATTCCCTTTCGGAGGGCTGGGTGATGGCCATTGGACTTCTGAGCCAAAGGTTGGGGGAGCAGTCATTTCACAATGACCTGATATCCACTTCCGGTACATTGGATGATTTGTTCAAATATTTGGCGACAGAGGTCTTCACGAAACAAACCCCGATGGTGCAGCAGTTTTTGGAGCAAACCTCGATACTTGATATCATGACAGGGGAAATGTGCGATGAAATCCTTGGTATAAACGGATCGAACTATCTGCTGAAGACCCTTGCGGAAAGGCATGTTTTTATTAGTGCATCGGGCCCTGATCAATATCGCTACCATGCCTTGTTCAAGGAGTTTCTGGAAAGGCGGCTGAAGCAGCAGGAAGCGCAATATATCCTGCTGCATAAACGATGTTCGAAGTGGTATATAAATAAGCGGGATATACTTTCCGCCATCTCCCATTTGGAAAAGGTTGCAGACTATAGTGCCATTGCAGCCTTGATTCATGATTTTGGCTTCGAGCTTATCGAACAGGGGCAGCTTTCCTATATGCTTGAAAAGCTGTTGAGGATCAATGATAAGGTAAAGGGAAAATACTATATGCTCTGGTTTATCCAAGGGGAAATCTACCGCTATCGCTGTCAGTATGAAGAAGCGGAAAAGGCCTATATGCTGGCGCTGAAGGTCTCCAGGGAATATGAGGATGGACTTGCCACCATTCGATCTCTGAAGGGGATTGCAAAAATCTATTTGGATACCATTCAGCCGGTAAAGGCGGAGAGGCTGCTATCGGAAGCTATTCAACTACTGGCTACAACTAAAGTAGAAGCCAAAGAGCGGAATCAGCTTTATTCCATCATGGCGGAAAATCTATTGAATGCCGGTCAGGCGACAAAAGCCCTGGCGTGGTTTGATAAGTTGGAGGCTTCCTATAAACATAGCTCTGAGAATAATCTTGAACCAAGAATTATGCTCCGCTCAGGAAGGCTGAAAAAAGCAAAGAAATTGCTGACCTCCACTAAAAGGGAGCAGGTAGAAGGAATCCTGCCCCAATCCCATAGAGAGACAGACCTTCTGCTTTCTTTGGTAGAGGTATTTATGGGAAATGCGGAACAGGCAAAGAAATTGGCGGATGCCGGAATCAAGCAAGGAATAAAACTGCAGGCACCTTTTGTGGAAGCATGCGGCTGGATCCGTCTAGGTCATGCGGTTCAATTGATGGAAGCCTATGATGCAACACTTGCCAAGCAATGCTATGAGACTGCCTTGAACATAATGGATGAATTGAATATTTCAAGGGGAAAAGCGGAAGCGAATATGGGGCTATGTCTCTTATATGCCAACCAGGGAGCTTTTGAAAAAGCGATCATCTGCGGGGAAGAGGCATTAAAGGAAACAGAGGAAGTCAAGGACAACTGGCTTTCAGGCTTGATCTACCTATCCATGAAAATAGCATCAATCGTGAATGGAAGATGGGAGAAGGTCGAGTACTATGGAGTACGTGCTTACAGTCTGCTCCAAAAATGCGGAGACGATTATGGGGAACTTCTTTATTACTTCTGGCGCTCCATCCATTCTTACGAGAAGGAGGAGTGGGGGAACTTCGAAGACGCCATGAACCGCTTCCTGACGTTTCTTCAAGCAGGAAACTATGAGTTCATGCTATTTACCCGTACAACCTTTGGCCCGAGTGATATCCAGAAATTCACACCATTGCTGCAGGAATCGCTGCAAAGAGATATTCAGCGGTCGTATGTGACATCCTTGTTAAATGAACTGGGCTTTGCGAATGCTCATAATCATCCAGGGTATACGTTGAAAGTTCAGACGCTTGGTGGATTCAGGGTATGGTTGGGCTCAAAAGAACTGGACTCCAAAGACTGGCAGCGGATAAAAGCAAAAGAGCTGCTTGAGTATTTTGTCACGAAACGGAAAAAGCAGATCGTCAAGGATGACATTTTTGCAGCACTTTGGCCCAATGTTCCGGAAAAAACGGTGACAAGGGATTTCAAGGTCGCTTTGAATGCATTGAACAATGCTTTGGAGCCGGACCGTAAAGCGCGTACGGAGCCGTTTTTTATCCAAAGGAACGGTAATACCTATGGATTGAACCCGAGCTGCGGATATGTGCTGGATTGTATGGAATTTGAAACCCTTGCACATATCGGGCTGGATGAAAAGGAACCCGGTAAAGCGCTAACCCTATTGGAAAAAGCGTTGGAACTGTACAAAGGAGATTTCCTGCCTGAGCAGAAATATGCGGATTGGTGCTTGAATGAACGTGAGCGTCTACTGGTCTATTATTTACGTTGCTGTGAAAAAATAGCCCAGCTCCTTGTTGCAGCCAGAAGCTTCGATCAGGCAATCCAATACTGCGAAAAGATAATAGAGAAGGAAGCAACATGGGAAGAAGCCTATCGACTTCTCATGTTCTGTTATTATCAAAAAAACAATCGCCCGCAGGCAATGAAGTGGTTTGCAAAATGTAAAACCTATCTCGAGAACGAACTCGGTGTGGAGCCTATGTCCACGACAATGCAGATGTATGACATGGTACTCGGGAAAGCAAACTGAATGAGGAAACCCCCGTATCCACAATTTTTGGGTACGGGGGTTTTTGCATGTAACTCATTTGTAACCCCTACCTTTTACGATAAGGGTACAACTTTTCAAATTAGTTTAGAGGGGGATAAACAATGAAAAAATGGAAAATAGGGTTTCTGCTTGTCTGTATGATGATGCTGGTGCTTGCCGGCTGCAACAACAATGCAGGAACAGATTCGGATTCGTCAAGTGGAGATGATGACAAAAAGGTGATCAAGGTAGGAGTACTTGCTTCTCTGACAGGGGCTCTGGAAACCTACGGCAAGCAGACGGTACAAGGTTTTGAACTTGGTTTGGAATATGCAACAGAAGGAACCATGGAAGTGAATGGCCATAAGATTGAGTTTGTGGTGGAGGATACGGAGACAAAACCGGAAGTGGCCATCCAAAAAGCTACTAAACTATTAGAGGAAGATGAAGTGGACTTTCTGGTCGGATCCTCAAGTTCAGGGGATACATTGGCCGTGCTTCCACTTGCTGAGGAATATGAAAAGGTGATGATTGTGGAACCGGCTGTAGCGGACAGCATCACTGGTGCTGACTGGAATAAATATATTTTCCGTACTGCCCGCAACTCTTCCCAGGATGCAGTGGCCGGAGCGGCAGCAATCGCCGGTAAAGGTGTGAAAATTGCCACATTGGCGCCAGACTATTCCTTCGGTCATGATGGAGTGGCAGCATTTAAAGAAGCAGCTGTGGCTCTCGGAGCAGACATTGTGCTGGAGGAGTATGCGGATCCTGCTGCAACGGATTTCACATCCAATATACAGAAAATCCTGGATGCAAAGCCTGATTATCTTTTCGTTGTCTGGGCAGGTGCAAATTCTCCATGGAACCAGATTTCAGATATGAAGGTGCAGGATAGAGGAATCAAGATCTCCACGGGAGCTCCTGATATTGCGGCTCTTTCCACGATGGAGCAGCTTATCGGCATGGAAGGATTTTCAGTTTACTATCATACGCTACCTGACAATCCAATAAATGATTGGCTGGTGGAAAAGCATAAAGAAAAATTCAATGGGGAAGTGCCGGATCTGTTCACGCCGGGCGGGATGTCTGCAGCTATTGCCATCGTCGAAGCCTTAAAGAAGACAGAGGGTAAAACGGACACGGATCAACTCATTGAGACCATGGAAGGAATGAGTTTTGATACACCAAAAGGTCAAATGACATTCCGCCCTGAAGATCATCAGGCGATGCAGACCCTATATGCGATTCGCTTGGAAAAGGTGGATGGGGTAGATTATCCGGTGCCAGTTCTGATCAGGGAACTATCCCCAGAGGAAACGGCCCCACCAGTTCGAAATTAATCAAAGAAGAAAGGAACTTTGGAGCTCTGCTCTAAAGTTCCTTCGTACTATATTTCTGGATTTACATTAAGGCTGTTTTCGCATTCATTGTTGCTAATTTGATAAAATGTCCCCATCAAATGTAGCCGTTGAATTCCGCTGCGGACACAAGATTCGCCGGGGACGGATGGGAGCCTCCTCGGCTTCGCCTGTGGGGTCTCCCATGCCCTCTACTCTCCCGCAGGAGTCAAGTGTCCTCCGCTACAATCAACTCAGTTTTTTAACATTATTTGCTCCACTGAAATGAAAATATAAGACAAAGAGCAATTTGTCAAACTTTAGAAAGGCAAATTTTATTCTATTACTCACCCCCTGTTGGTTGGAGTGCAAAGCGTGAGACTCCTGCGGGAGCAGCGTGTCAAGGGAGACCCCGCAGGTGCAAAGCGCCGAGGAGGCTCCCGAGGCCGCCCGCGATCGCTGCCGCCTGGAACGGAGACCAACACGGTGTTTATTGTTCACATTTTATCTTTAGTCCAGCTCCATATGCTTAAAGCAACACATAAAAGTTAAAAGGAGGGAATCAAAGTGAATCCCATTTTGGAAACAAAGGATCTAACGATAGCTTTTGGAGGGCATGTTGCGGTCGATGGGGTGAATTTCAAGGTGGAACCCAATCATTTCAAATCGATCATCGGTCCAAACGGTGCAGGAAAAACCACTTTTTTTAATCTGTTAAGTGGACAGCTGAAGCCCACCAGAGGCCAGGTCTATTGGAAAGGGGAGGACATAACGAAGCTGACTCCGATGAAGCGGACGAGAAAAGGGATAGGTCGATCCTTTCAAATAACCAATGTTTTCCCTAACTTAACTGTTTTGGAGAATGTGAGGATTGCCGTTCAATCCCAAAAAGGGGTGCGGTACAACATGTTTTCCCACTTCCTGCACTTCAAGGATTTTGAAGTGAGGGCCATGGAACTTTTAACGACAGTACTGTTGGATAAGAAGGCGAACTCACTCGCCAAGAACCTGGCGCATGGGGAAAAACGGAAGCTGGAGATTGCGATGCTGCTTGCACTGGAAACAGAGATCCTCCTTCTGGATGAACCGACCGCCGGAATGTCGATTGAAGAGGTTCCGGCGATTCTCGAAGTGATAAAGCTGATAAAAGCACAGGGAGATCGAACCATTATTTTAATAGAACACAAAATGGATATGATTCTGGATCTATCTGATTCAGTAACGGTCCTTTTCAATGGAAGGCTATTGGCGGATGGGACTCCTGAAGAAATAATGAACAATGAAACCGTCCAATCGGCGTATTTAGGGGGATTGTATGATGACAACGCTTCTTAAAGTGGAAGGAATACAAACCTATATTGAACAGTTTCATATTTTGCAAGGGGTGGATTTTGAAGCGAAGCAGGGAGAAGTCACCGTTCTGCTAGGCAGAAACGGTGCAGGGAAAACAACCACCCTGAGAAGTGTCATGGGATTGAATCCGCCTAACAAAGGTTCCATCACCTATAATGGCCAGGATATCACCGGCCTTGCAACCTACGAAATTGCCAATAAAGGAATCGGGTATGTCCCGGAAGACCAAGGGATATTTGGGGAATTGACGGTAGAGGAAAATATGAAGGTTGCCATGAGAAAGCACGATGAGGCAACACTTTCCAGTCTGGATTGGATCCTGGATTTATTTCCGGATCTGAAAACCTATTGGAAGAAGCGTGGAGGAAATCTCAGTGGAGGTCAGAAGCAAATGCTCGCCATCTCCCGTGCCTATGTCAATAACAGCAAGCTCCTGCTGATTGATGAGCCTAGCAAGGGGCTGGCGCCGATCATGGTGGAAAAGGTGATGCATTCCATTGAGCAGATGAAAAAAGAGACGACTATCATTCTGGTGGAACAGAATTTTTATATGGCAAGTACCATCGGGGATTGCTTCTATATCCTAGATGATGGAAGAACCGTTCATAATGGATTGATGGAAGAACTTAAAGAGAATACGGAACTGCGGAAGCACTATTTGGGAATTGCATAAAAGGAGGGGAGCATAGTGGAGGTTTTTATTAACCTTGCTGTCAACGGATTAGCGACAGGGATGCTGATATTCTTGCTGGCTGCAGGATTGACGCTTATATTCGGCTTGATGGATGTACTGAATTTCGCCCATGGAGGACTGTTCGCCTGGGGTGCTTTCTCCGGTATATGGGTATATAGCACAACTGGAAGTTTTATGTTAGGTATTCTCGCTGCCATTGCGACTGGACTTATTTTAGGTTTAGCCCTTGAAAGATTTATCATTCAGCCTGTTTATGGCAATCATGTCCAGCAGATTCTGATCACATTGGGGGTGATGCTTGTACTGAGCGAAATGATCAAGGTCGTCTTCGGGCCGAATCAGCTTAGTGCGAAAACTCCCTCCTATTTCAGTGGCAGCTGGGAGTTTGGGGACATTATCATCATCAAATACAGAGTATTCATTATTATTGTTGGCGCACTGGTTTTCGGGGCAATTTACTATATTCTGAGAAATACGAAAATAGGTCTTATTGTTCGGGCTGGTGTGATCAATAAGGAAATGGTGCAAGCCTTGGGGATCAATATTAAACGGGTTTTTATGCTTGTTTTCATGGTCGGGGCTGCCATGGCGGCCCTTGGAGGAATGCTTCTTGGACCATATTCGGGTGTCATATATGCCGAAATGGGATTGGAGTTTGGAATACTTGCCTTCATCGTGGTGGTCATCGGTGGCATGGGCAGCATAACCGGTTCTGTACTTGCGGCCATCCTGGTGGGATTGAGCGGAAGCTTTATGGCATATTACGTACCGGACCTGGCATTGGCGGTAAACATGCTGTTGATGGCAACAGTGCTCATCTTCCGTCCGCAAGGCTTATTCGGGGTAAAGGGGTGAGGGCATGAACACGTATATGACAAAGCCTTATATGGTGTATCTGTTAATTTTCATCATGCTTCTGACCATTCCGTTTGTCTCTGATTCTCGTACGCTATTAATCATGTTCACCCAAATTTTCCTCTTTGCGATATTTGCGATGAGCTATGATATACTCCTTGGCTACACGGGTATCGTTTCCTTTGGTCATGCGATGTTCTTTGGAATTGGCGCCTATTCCACAGGTGTAATGCTCAAGCATTTTGATAGTACGATCGCAACATTGGTTCTTGCCGTACTCGTTGGAGCGGTTATTGCAGCCGTCATCAGTTATCTCGTCGGGATGCTTTCCTTGCGATTAAAAAGCCATTTCTATGCGATGCTTACCCTTGCCTTTTCCGGTCTGTTTTTAGTAGTAGCCGAAAAGTGGAGAACCCTGACATTCGGAAATGATGGATTCACCTTTTCCATTCCGGATCCCATAAAGGACCGGATGACATTGTACTTTGTTGCTCTATTGATGATGGCTGCTATTTTCCTATTATTGAGAAGGTTCACTCTTTCTCCATTGGGAAGGGTGCTGCAGGCTATCAGGGAGAATGAAAACAGAACCGAATCACTCGGCTTTCACGTTCTTCACTATAAGGTGATAGCAAGTGTCGTTGCCGGTGTAGTGGCAAGCTTCGCCGGAAGCCTTTACGTGCTTACCCTGCGCTTTGTCAATACCTCCGTATTTGCAGTGGATGTTACGCTCGATGCCTTATTGATGACCATCATTGGTGGAGTAGGCACGTTGATCGGCGCCATTCTTGGTGCAGGATTGATTGAATTCGCGCATCACTGGTTAACGGATTTAGCGAAGGTACATTGGATTTTTGAACGCTGGATCATCTTTTTTGGAATCCTCTATATACTGGTCGTCATGTTCTTCCCGCAAGGCATCATCGGGACAGTAAGGCTTTGGTGGGGGAAGAGGAAAGCAAAGCACCGCGCTATAAAAAATGATAACAACATTTCAGGTTAGGGGGAAAAAGATGATTACACAGCCAAGCGTAGCATCCTTTGTGGTACGGTGCGCAAGCTTAGTGGATATAGATCATAAGGATCCTGTCTGGAGAATCACTGTCAGCCATGTGCAAGGAGAGGAAGAAATATCGGTTGCTTCCTTGGAGGAAGTGTATGAATACATGAAGGATATATTAAGCAGGTGAGAGCGATGACAACCGTTGGAATTGTCAGTACAGGAATTTATATCCCGGAAAATTTCATGTCGAGCAAGGAGATTTCAGAAAAATCTGGAATACCTATATATGTGGTGGAAGAAAAGCTGGGCATTAAACAGAAGCCCATTGCGGCAGAGGAAGATCATACATGTGAAATGGGAATCAAAGCCGCAAGAATTGCTCTGGAAAAGTCGGCAATAACTGCCGAAGAGATTGATCTGATCATCTATATCGGAGAAGAGCATAAGGAATATCCATTATGGACAGCCGCCCTATATATGCAAGAGAGTTTGGGAGCTGTGAATGCGATTGGGTTTGATATGGCATTACGCTGTGGCACCACCATCATGGCGTTGAAGATAGCCAAGGATATGATGCAGAGTGATGATGCCATCAATACCGTGCTGCTGGCAGGCGGTTATCGCAATGAAGATTTCATCAATTATAAAAACCCAAGGACACGCTTCATGTTCAACTTGGCGGCAGGAGGAGGGGCTCTTCTTCTTAAAAAGAATCTTGGAGAAAACGAGGTGCTTGCCTCCCACCTGATTACGGACGGATCCTTTTCAAAGGATGTCGTAGTGGTGGCAGGGGGGACGAAAAATCCCATTTCAACAGAAGCACTCGAATTGGGATTGAACAAACTGGAAGTCCTGGACCCGGAAGGAATGAAAGCAAGACTGGAAGAGAAATCGATGCGAAATTTCCTGGAAGCCATTCGGGGGTCTTTGAAAAGGAGCGGCTTAACTGAAAAGGATGTGGATTATTTAGGCATCCTGCATATGAAGAAATCGGCTCATGACTATGTATTAAAGGAACTTGGACTTTCCAAAAGGCAATCTATCTATCTGGAAGACTACGGACATATCGGCCAGATCGACCAGATTCTAACGCTTGAGCTGGCATTGGAAAAAGAGAAGATAAAAGCTGGTGACATTGTCGTTCTGGTTAGTGCGGGTATCGGATATGCATGGGGTGCAACAACGATCAGATGGGGGAAAGCTATCAATTAGGAGGGTGAGATACATGATTGATATCGTACAGAAATCGGTCAAATTGGCAAATGGCGAAACGTTTGGGTATAGAGAGCGTGAAGGAAGTGGAGAAACAATTTTACTTGTTCATGGCAATATGACCTCATCTAAACATTGGGACCTTGTCATGGAGAACATAGATCCTTCTTTTCATTTGATAGCAGTGGATATGCGTGGGTTCGGCGAGTCCACCTATCATGAAAAATTCTATACTATCAAGGAATTAGCGGATGATATCAAGCTGTTTGCCGATGAGCTGAATCTTTTTGGTTTCTCCTTGGTCGGCTGGTCGACTGGTGGAGCGGTAGGTATGCAATTTGCTGTCGATAACCCGGGGTACTGCAATAAACTGATCCTGCTTGCTTCCGCTTCTACAAGAGGTTATCCGATTTTCGCTACGGATGAAACAGGTCAACCGGATTTATCCAAAAGACTTACAAGTTTTGAACAGGTCTTGCAGGATAAAACAAGAACCATCACCATTACACAAGCTTATGAAACGAAAAATAAAGACATGTTACGGATGATATGGGATTTTGCCATCTACAATGATAATAAACCGGAAGAACATCGTTACGAGACATATTTGGATGATATGTTGACACAGCGCAATTACCCTGAAATCCTGCATGCCCTAAATACTTTTAATATCAGCGAAAAGAATAATGGGCTGAAGGATGGAACAGGAGATGTAAAGAAAATCAACATCCCGGTGCTTGTTCTTGCAGGAGAAAAGGATCTTGTTATCACTGAACAAATGACAGGGGAGATTCTCGAGGATTTAGGAGATAAAGCGACTTTCATTCCATTAAAAGGGTGCGGACACTCTGCCTTGGTGGATGATCTGCCACAACTGCTGGAAGCCATTACAACATTCGTGAAAAAACAGGAGGAACAATATCAATGAGACTAGAAGGAAAAGTAGCCATCATTACCGGTGCCGCCAATGGGTTGGGGCTGGAGGCAGCGAGGGTATTTTTACGGGAAGGTGCAAAAGTGGCACTAGTGGACTATGACGCGGTGGCTGGGGATCAAAGGGTTTCGGAGCTGCAGGCGGAGGGTGAAGCTGCCTTCTACCAGGTGGACGTATCGAACCAGGCACAAGTAGTGGAAATGGTTCAAATGGTAAAAGAAAGATTCGGACAGATTGATATATTGATAAACAATGCCGGCATTACAAAGGACAATATGCTGCTTAAGATGAGTAGTGAAGATTTCCAGAAAGTAATGGATATCAACGTTAATGGAGTATTCAACTGTACCCAGGCGGTAGTTCCCCATATGCTAGAAAAAGGAGCAGGTAAAATCATCAATACTTCTTCTGTTTCCGGCGTGTATGGAAATGTCGGCCAGACCAATTACGCAGCTTCCAAGGCGGCGGTGGTAGGGATGACTAAATCATGGGCTAAGGAATTCGGGCGCAAAGGAATCAATGTAAACGCTGTCGCGCCTGGATTTGTCGAAACGAGCATGGTCGCGACTGTTCCGGAAAAGGTGATCCAGGGACTATTGCAGGTAATTCCGTTGCAGCGCCTCGGTAAACCGAGCGATATTGCCAACGCATATCTATACTTGGCATCAGATGAATCCGATTATGTAAATGGAACCGTACTGCATGTGGATGGCGGCATCATGATGTAAAGTACATACTTCCATGTTGTGGGAGTTTAATAAACTATATTGTTAGTAAAAGAAGAGTATTGCTTTATGTGTACACTAGCTGTTGATTGGAGCAATAGGCGAAGACTCCTGCGCCCCGCGGAAAGCGAAGCCTAGTGCGGAAATCAACAGCGGTTTTTATAGGGCCAACAGAAAAAACGAGCATCAGGTGTGAGTGAATGCACTTGGTGTTTTTTTGTTGTAATTTGTGTCCAAAAATCTAAACTTTCCTACCGAGCATATTCAATCTTGCGCTAACCATCACTAGCCATTATGATGATATCATATTTATCATATAGTCAAATTTGAATAATCAACTCGTATAGGAGGACATCAAGGTGTTTAATGCACTTATTAAAAAACCAAAGGTTACATTAATTTTTTTGCTATTGCTTGTTGTAATAGGTACTCTCACTTATTTTCAAATCCCAAAGCGTGAGATACCGGAGATTTCCATCAATGTGGGTACGATCACCACTGTTTATCCAGGGGCCGCGCCTGAGGTAGTCGAAAGGGATATCACCACACCTCTTGAAAAGGAGCTTCTTGATATTAAAGGGATGGATAGCGTTACGTCCGTTTCAGGCGTCGGTATATCCAATATTGTGCTGGAACTCACAGATGATGCGGATCGGGATCAGGTGTTTTCACTCGTCCGTCAGGCTGTATCGGATGTGAGCCGTCAATTCCCGGAGGAAGCATTTGAGCCAACAGTCAATTCAGATATTCAAATGGGAGTAATTGCGTCCTACCATTTATTGAATGAAGACCGTTCCCTTTTACTGGAACAAAAAGGATTGATAAATGACTGGATTCCCCAACTGGAAAAGATTGATGGAGTCCGCAAGGTGACTGTAAAAGGATTGGAGGAGGCAAGTTATACTTTAAATCTTGATTCCGAAAAAATGCAGGAAACCGGCATAATCCTGCCTGATGTAATCAATAGTATCCAAAATGAACTCGAAATCACCCCACTAGGCAGCCAGGAGGCAGGGAACAAGGTTTCTCAGCTGACGATGGAGCACATTGATTCAATAGAAGGTGTAGAAAATGTTTTTATCAAGAAAAATCAAGCTGGGGAATCCATATATGTACGGGACATCGCAAGTTTGACACAAATCCCTGCAGAACAGGAAGACATTATTGTCTACAACGGTACTCCTGCCTTATCGTTGACCATCATGCAGGAGAAGGGCGTGGATATCCCAACCCTCTATGCAAAAGTGGATGCAGAGATGGAGCGTCTTGCTAAGGATCTGCCTGATGAAATTGAATTGGATCTCTACTATACCCAGGATAAGATTGTGAGTAAAATATTCAATGATTTGGGTATCTCATTCCTTATTTCCATCTTTGTTGTCGTCTTGATCACATTCTTTGGTTTAAATGCGGTATCCGCCATTCTGGTTGCGTTATCGATTCCAATATCCATAGCATTGGGTCTCATCCCGCTGCCTTATGCATCTGTGGACCTGAATCAGATTTCAATCATCGGGATGATTATCGCCCTGGGTATCCTTGTCGACGATGCCATAGTGGTAAATGATAATATCCAAAGGAGATACCAGCTTGGTGATGGCCCATTGCAGGGGGCGTTGACCGGGACGAAAGAAGTGCGGGTTTCTGTTATCACTTCCTCCCTTGCCATTGTGTTCACTTTCCTGCCGTTGACGTTCATATCCGGTCCGAACGGTGCCTTCATTTCGGCATTACCGACAGTTTTGATTTCAACGATCATCGGCTCGACCATTGTGGCGCTAACAATTGTTCCAATCTTTCTTGCATGGCGTCAAAAAAAGCGCAGTAAGAAATCAAAAGATGGAATATTAGGATCTCAAATTGATAAAGTGAGCACTTGGTATAGCGACAAAGTTTTAACAAAGATTGTAAAAAAACCGCTCCTTACAGGTTTTGCGGTGCTGATTTTCTGTACGGCAACCTACGCTTTAGTACCATTTATTCCTGTCGTATTCTTCCCGAGTGCGGACAGGGAAGAAGTGACCGTGACCGTCACCTTGCCTGCAGGAACCCCTATGGCTGAAACAGAGTCAAGGTTGAAAGCAATGGAAGAAAGTTTGAAGAGTGACGAAGATATCTATGAAACCACTATTTTTGCGGGTAGTGGTGAACCGGGCATTTTCGGCAGCAAGTTATCCAATTCCGGAGAAAATACGGGACAGATTGTCCTCAGAGTCGATCGTGAAAAACAATCAGCTGCTGAAACAATTGAAGAATGGCAGCCTAAGCTGAGGGAAGAAAATCCGGATAGCGTCATCATGCTTTCTACCATTGAAGCCGGTCCGCCTGTTGGTGCCCCGATTGCCCTGGCGGTTGTCGGAGAAAATATCGATGAATTGATGGAAGCTGTAATTGGGCTGAAAAAGGAAATTGATGCTTTGGAAGGTAGCGGTGTGGTAATAGATGATGTGGGTACACCATTACCAACCATCAACTATGTTCCAAAGCGCGAGGCAATGGAGGAGCATGGCATTACCGCCCAGGAAATCAGTAATCTAATCAGACTGAAAACGGAAGGCATACCTGTTGGTTCGTATGAAGCGGGGAAGGAAAGAAAAACCTTAACCATCATTCAGGATCTGATGAATGAAGGGGAAACGTTGAATCTGGAAAACCTCGAGCTCCCGAGCAAGCTTGCAACCACGGAGTTCGGTGCACCTGTACTTGTTCCTTTATCGGAGCTGGTTACCCAGGAGGAAACGGAAGCCTTGCCGCTTATCCCGCATAAAAATGGGGATAGAACGATTACGGTCCGGGTTTATCCTGGTGAAGAGGAAAAACAGAAGCTTGAAAAGCAGGTCAAGGAGATTGCCGATTCCTATGAAACGGAGTCCACTTCGATTTCGGTTGGAGGGGAGTCATCAGCAAGAAGCGACTTCTTTATTGAAGTGGGTAAATTGTTCATCATTGTTGTTTTCTTGATATACATCCTGATGGTCATTCAGTTCAATTCCCTGCGTCTGCCATTGCTGATCATGAGCTCCGTTTATCTGGCGATTTCGGGTGCAGTGATCGGACTGTTCCTGACACAGACAGGTCTTGGATTTATGGCAATGATGGGGATTGTATCACTTGCTGGAATTGTTGTGCGTAATGCAACGGTATTCATTGAGTTTATGGAGCAGCGATTACAGGAAGGCGCAACACTTAGTGAAGCGGTCATTGATTCCGGGAAGGCGAGATTCAGGCCGATCGTACTGACTGCATTTACATCCATTGCGGCTTTGATCCCGATTGCGTTCAGTGGAGATGTGCTATTCACACCACTGGCAATCTCGATCATCTCGGGAATCTTTTTCTCGACCTTCTTCACCCTACTATTCGTCCCGGCGTTTTATTTTGTAATCAAAAGAAGAAAAGTGAAGGAAGTTTAATAAGTTGGCTCCCCTGAAAATAAGGTAGCCACATTAAACTCCCTGTTGATTTCCGTTCCAGGCGTTCGCTTTCCGCGGGGCGGTGCTTGAGCCTCCTCGGCATGCCTGCGGGGTCTCAAGTCTACCGCTATCTCCCGCAGGAGTCTCACACCTTGCACTACAATCAACAGGGGCGGCAGGTGACGCATAACGTCTGCACTATATTTTCATTACTTATGGTGTAATTCAGGTCTCTGTTAGTCTGGAAAGTTGATTTTTTAAGAATCTAGCTGTTGATTGGAGCAATAGGCGAAGACTCCTGCGGGAGATGGCGTTTAGTGGAGACCCCACAGGCGAAGCCGAGGAGCATTCCTGTTTTCTATCTTTTGAGGTACTTGAAAAATAAATAGCCCTCCTATATGATGCATGAGTATCAACGACCAAATCGAAACTCAT